>JAGYNC010000019.1 GCA_018400135.1 Victivallaceae bacterium | reverse complement strand
GAGATTATTCATCCGTGCAGTAAAAACACACGTTTGCTGAACAAAACAAACTCCTTGGAAACGGTCGGGTCAGGAAGGATTCACGTCCATTTTGTTTGCAATTGAAAAATCGTCTTCACTTATACAATTTTAACGTTCCGTTTAATAACAGGATTTAAATATTGCGTGTAATACATCAATACATGTCTCATTATAATACACAACATTCCGCGATTGTCAACCTCCAATTTCCGATTTATTATTGGCATGCATAATGCTTCCCCCAATACTATCGTCAATATCTTCTGTTTTGAAAGAAGGCTAAGCGAAATAGAAGGTAGGGCGGAGTAGTTAAACTTCGCCCATAACAAAACCCAAAAACGAAAGGAGTAAAAGCAATGCGAGTGAATGGAAAAAAAATGATCACCGTCCTTGCAGCCGTAACGATGCTTATCTGTCTTACGATCATGACAGGCTGCAAAGACGAGAACAGCCCGCAACCCGTCCCCCCGACACAACCCCAACAACCGAACGTAAGTCGTCCTGCGGAAAGCCCCCAGTCGGCACCGTCAACGCTTCCGAATCAACCAGTGAACCAACAGTAAAAGATTAATCCCCCACGAAAAACAAAAAATGGGTGAGAGAAGTCAAAAAAATTACGAATCAGAAAAACAAGGACAAAACAAATGCTGAAAAACAAACAAATTGCCGCCGTAATTCTAACTATTCTATGTTGCATGATTGGTCTGCATACAAACCAAAGTCGTGCGGAAAACACTGGCAATAAAAACGATGTTATTAGTAAATTGACTAATTTGCGTAAACGCAGCAACAAAATTCAGAAGCAACTGGACAAAATAGCGAAAAAGGCGGAAGAACAAAGTCCCAAACTTAAAAAACTGCGTCAGCGTCTTGAGACCACATACAACAACAAATTGAAAGAGCACGGCTATCCCAACGAGAAAGAAATGGGAGAGTTACGTAATTTACAGCGCAAACTGCAGAACGATCGAAACTTGGGTTCTGATGAACGAAAAGCGTTGATGGAGAAGTTTCAGAAATCTGTCCGCAAATTGCAGATTGCTCAGCAGAAAGCCCAAAAGGACCCCGAAGTTGCGAAAACGTATCGGGAGTGGAATCAAGTAAAATCAGAGGAGATGATCAAAATCGACGAAGGTGCCACGTCTTTGCAACAAGAACAACAGGATGTGATGGCAAAAATAAGAAATCTGCAAAAACAGGTTCAGGTTCAGGTGCAAGGGCGGAAAAGTCAATAAACGCACCATTGTAAATCGACGTTCACGCAAGTGTTCGTCGACTGTTTCTTTGTCTTTGAACGCCGCCCGCGACGGGCGGCGTTCTGTTTTGGGACGCCATAGTCTGACATCGTGCTTCTGGCAACAATTGCCCGAATTATTTGATGACAGTCAAACATGTTCATAATTTTTAACTGCTTTTTTAGGATTCATTAGTGTGTTGTTAGTGCAGATTAGTGGTTAAATTATTGTATTAGAAGTCTCGGCGAAGCCGGTTAAGTTCTCGATGGCAACGAGGTTGTGGTAACTATAGGCGGATTGTGTCCGGAATTTCGCAAAATCCGTCTAATTCAGGCACTAATTAACGCGAGCAGTTTTTCCATGCGCCGACCGTACTCGACGTAGTTGTCAAGCCGGGCCTGCGCCTTGGCTTCGACGCTTTCATCATGAAATACCACCGCCATGTGCGGTTCGATGGAAATACCGCCGTCATAACCGGAAGCCAGCAAATCCTTGAGAATGCGTTTAACGTCGCGATCACCTTCACCCGGGAACGTGTAAATGGCTTTATTTCCCTCTTTGTCCCACACCATGTCCTTGATGTGAATATAGGCAATATGTTCCTTGACATGCGAATAGAATTCCCAGCTCGACTGTCGAGGCGAATTCGGAGTATCAAGTCCGGGATTGGCGGTGTCGAATACCAGCTTGAGTCCGGGTACCGCGTCCAGCAGTCGCAGTGTGTATTCCCAGCCCATGCCGCCGTAGTTCATGCAGTTCTCATGTACCGGCATAAGTCCTTCATCGGTGAACATGCGGTGCAGGATGTTAACCCGGCGGAAGCGCTCGTCCGCCATCTGGTCTTCCGGCGAACGGTCCTTGAGTACGGCAAAGCTCATAATCCGAATCAGTTTGGTACCCAAACGTTTCATTCTGGGAATGGCGCGCCTTGCCTCCTCGAGAGAACTGTCGAACGGCTCGTCAATGGGCTTGGCCCAGTTGGCGATGGCTGAACCGAAGCAATTAATTTTGACACCAGCTTCTTCCAATTTATCGGCAGCGGCATCAAACTCCGCGTCACTCAGGTCATGAATGTTTTTGCCGTCGATATTCCTCGATTCGATATATTCCCAGCCAAGTTGTTTAGTCGCCTTAATTTGACCGTCAATTCCGGCTGCCGCTTCATCCGCGAAACCTGTAAGATACATATTCTGTCTCCTGATTACAAATTTGGTTCTGTCAAAGCCCGGTCCCGTTTTTATTAGGTTTCCGAGCTCGAAATCGAAATCGGGATCGGGTCTCCAAATCGATCCGGTCGGAATGGATGGGCCGGCGAGTCCTGCCCTGACGGGCGCCGATTTGCCACTTCGCTACCGTATCTTGCGGTGCAGCCCGTGTCTTCGGCGCTCGATCCCGATTTCGATTTGGTTTTAAAAACACGCATAAATATACAGCCGGAACCGGTAATCGGGTATAGACAAAATGTGGATTATTATGTCTTATCTGATTATGATAGTCCGTAAATCTTAAGAACAGGCAGTTAAAAATTTTAGACCGGCCTAAGGGAGCAATGCTTCGATCATCAGAAATCTTGGTTTTTGCGGTAATCACCGGGAGTTATGCCGATAATATCGCGGAAACCCGGGTGAAAAAAGTGAAATCTGCTTTATTCAATTTGGTTTCAATCATACTCAATTACGGCGAGATAAGTGTGGTCTTCTGCTGTCAAGGAAAGGAGATGGTGGACCCGGCTGGACTCGAACCAGCGACCCGGAGATTATGAGTCACCTGCTCTAACCAACTGAGCTACGGGTCCACAAATTGAAGCAACGCCGATAAATGTTATCCAATTGCTTAAGCCTTGTACTTTACATAAAAACCCGATAAAGGCAAGTTTCTTTCCAACTAAAATTTTGAAATAATGTAACCAGCCATATATTTGATTTCGTATATGATTAAATTATAGTGTAAAATGACTGGCAACAGAACACGGATAATCCCTCAAAAAAAACGCAATAACGCAAAGGAAGCGATGACCGCGGACGAATTAAGTTTAGCTGTGATGGGAAAAAATGACGGCTGCCTGCTGAAGTGTCGCGTGCAGCCGCGATCATCACGCAATGCTGTTGTCGGTTTATACGGAGAAGTACTAAAAATAGCCTTGACTGCTCCACCCGTCGACGGAAAAGCAAACCGGGAACTGTTAAAATTTCTTTCGTCTCTTTTGCGCTTATCACCAGGCAGGATGCGAATAACGGTCGGAGCAGGTTCGCGTAATAAAACAATTTTCATCCCTCGCCCGAAAGATAGCATTATCAGAAAACTTTGTTCTTCAGCCGCAGCCTGACTAGACCGTGCTCGAAAAGGTTTCGAGCCGGAAATAAGAAATTATACCCGCCTGCCGCGATACGGCGCGGGCAGGAGCACGGCATTATCATGCCTGAAGTCCTTTCTTTGAAAGGTCGTTCGAAGACTCTCTCTTCGCTATCCGCAATAAATCCCGAATTGAAATCACATTTGGAACGAACAGTACCGACATTCGACACTACTATCTGGAATCAAGATAATCGTAAATCAACTGGCTAAGATTGTTATGTGCTATTTTAACGATTTTAGTCTCGCGCTCAAAACTCTCCCTTGAGTCTGACGCGTGAGCGGTATTTATCATAATATTAGAACCGAAATCGCGCCGCACTGTACCTCCCGGCGCCTTGGTAGGATCGGTAGGGCCAAGCACTTTTCTGATTTTATTGATTGCGTCTTTC
The DNA here is from genome assembly GCA_018400135.1 of Victivallaceae bacterium. Taxonomy (GTDB): domain Bacteria; phylum Verrucomicrobiota; class Lentisphaeria; order Victivallales; family Victivallaceae; genus M55B135. The sequence goes on along the minus strand of JAGYNC010000019.1, from coordinate 17,090 downwards.
CCTTCATAAATCAGTACCAGACATTTGACTAGTCCCGGTTGGGTTTTTTCTTCATCAGGGCACTCTTCGGGACGGCGGCCCGACATGAATTCAATGATTCTCGAAAATTGATCATCGGCGAGGTGGCAACCTACCTCAGAACCCAAGCACTCAACAATCGACGCGGGCAACATCAGATGGAATTCATTCTCAAGGATACTCTTCGCTCTTGCTCCAATAGCCGGAGATAATTTTTTGCGTAATACTTCTTTGACCGGCCCGTAAAACTCCAGAGCTTCGGCAACACTCATGCGATACATTTTGCACCCGACAATACGTAATCCGGCACGACTGAGCACATCAATAATATTTCCTGGACGACTACTGGGAAGTCGCCAATTATCCGGTTTAATAATAACCAAAGTGCGTTCATCGCCATCTTTGACACCGACAGCATTCTCTACAATATTCGAGCTTGCGGCCACAAAATCGGCAAACATTCTGAGTTTGTCGGCAGCGGAAGCAGTATTTTGCGGTGTTAGTACCGCTGGTTCAAAATAGCGGATGGCCCCGGGCGGTTCCTTATCTTTTACCAAATCCGCATAGGTATCCCGGATGGTTTCCCCGGTCAGAAAATCACGGAAAACTGGAGCTGATAGTTTGCCGACGATGGCTGACAACTTGGCACAGGCATCTTCTCCTCTGAATAACAGCATAAGAACTCTTTCTTTTTTGCCGCCTTCTTGTTCTAAAAAATTTTCTCTTACGTAATCAGCCAACAGTTTTGCACGTGCGGCATCCGGAATGGTTGCCTCCAGCGATGTTGCATATCTTTCGGTTAGCTCTCGGGAGAAAGCCAGCATCTGAATGCCCGTGAGTTCAAGGTCGGAACGGGACAACAAACGCGCCATAATGCCGCCGGTACGAGATTTCATCAAACTGTAGGGGGTGACCAACAAATACGAAAGTTCGATAGCCATAATAATATCTTCTGTCCTTTTTATGGGTTAACACCATTTTTGAAACAGACTCCAGCTGCCTCCTGAATTATAAATTATAAATCCGTGCTCAATAATCAACAATTATTACATCGTTTGCATGGATAGATCAACCAATCTATTTTTCTCGATTTTTTGATTCTGGCCGACGTCCATTAATTGTTTCAATAAAATAGCGGGGACGGGCACGCACATCGTAGTAGATACGCCCGATATATTCCCCGAGCAACCCCATCCCGATCAATTGAAACCCGGCAATAAAAAAGAGCACAGCAAATAGGGTAAAAACACCATCGGCAGCCCAAGCCGCGCCGTAGGCAAAACGCATGACGATAATCAGGGCACCGAGCAGTATTCCGGTTACGGAAACTAATAACCCAATCAAACTCAGCATCCGCAACGGAAAAGTAGTCATACAGGTAAGCAGATTAAACTGTAGATTAATCAGCTTCCACACCGAGTATTTCGAATTCCCGGCGACTCGTTCATTATGAGCCACCGGAATTTCACAACTATTCCTGGCAAAACCGTTAGCCAGAACGGGAATGAAGGTACTGCGTTCATTGCACTGTAGCATAGCATCGACAATGTTGCGTCTATAAGCACGCAGCATACAACCATAATCCTTCATATGAACTCCGGTTGCTTGTTGCGTAATTTTATTAATAATTTTCGAGGCAAAGCGTCTGAATAAAGTATCCCGGCGTTGTTGGCGAACCGTGCCAACTACATCATTTCCAGCTTCGGCAGCGCTTACCAGATTAGGAATCTCTTCCGGAGGGTTCTGCAGGTCAGCGTCAATAGTAATAATCAGATCCCCGCGAACCAGCGAGAATCCGGCCATAATAGCATTGTGCTGACCATAATTACGGTTGAGAATACAGGAGACAACCGCGTCAGAATGTTTTTTCACTGCAGTCGCCATAATAGCAGTGGAACGGTCTGAACTGCCGTCATCGACGAGGATTATTTCAAATTTTTTCCCGGTATTTTCACAACTTTCGACACAACGCGCAATTAATTCTTCAAGGCAGGCCTCTTCGTTATAAACCGGCACTACCACTGAAATAAAATTGACACAATTTTCTTCATTCATATTTTTTCTCGCCTCCGTTGATAAACCACACATATAATTTTCGCGCCTGTTTTCTCTCTAACGGCGCGTAGGATTCAGCAAAATCTGGCGAAAGAATGCGCTCTCCCGGCAATATCGCTTCAAGTTCTCGCAAATAACCGCTTCGATTATGCGACACTAAGACGACTCGTTCAGAGCTGTCTTCAAGAAGAAGTTTTAATTCGTCAACATCATCAATTACTGGAACAGGCCGTTGCAAGTCCATGTAAAAAATCAATTTTGGCGCAGCCTTTTTGAAAAAAATCAGCTTTGCTTCGGGCATGCTGGCAAGTTTCCCTTTCATTTTAAGCGCAAAAGGTTTCTCGGTTCGGAAAGTGTCAAGCGCCGGCCATATAACAGAAAAAAAACAACAGACCATAATTGCGCCACTTAAAACAATACCGGCATAAGATTCCGGGATGCCGCTTATTTCATACAAGCGACGCCGAGGCAAACACTCATCAATAAACATGATACATAGAGCTATTGCCCCGGATACCGGCGCGGAAATCAGGATTAGCAAGGGAGGGAGGAAGCCAAGCAGCCGAGACCAGAATGGAATCATAACAATGCTGATGACTGCCGCCGAAGCAATGATAATAAGCAGCCAACGCATGATTTCGAGTAGAATTTTCTCCCAATACATTTTGTTTTCAGACAGAAGAAAAATCGCAATCTGTAGAGAACAAAATGGCATTAGTGGCAAAATATAATACCAGCGCCGGGAACCGGACGCGGAAAATAACAAAAAGATGGTTAGGGATGCAATGCCGAGCCAACGAGTTTCGGGTTTTAGTTTCTTCCAATTGCTAATCATCTTCGCCACTGCGGCCAGCAGCAACAAGCTCCAAGGCAACATAACCCGCGGCAGCTGATAAAGATAACAGAAAAAAGGCTCGTCATCGTGATCGAATGGTTTAAATACGCGTAAAATATTTTCCTGCCACACTAAATCCAGTCCGCTAAGATTATGGATCGGTTTCTGGTAGCATTCAGGCAGCGGGATTACTGCGGCGAGGTAAAATGGCAATAAATATACTCCTAATCCAATTATTGCTGCTGCAAAATTGGCAAAAGTAAGATGCTTTTTCCAGCGCTGTTCCAGAAGTAAATATGGGGCAATGGCCGCAACCGGCATGACCAGCGCAGGCAATCCTTTGGTCATAGCGCCCAGAAAACAAATTAAGTAGAACAGCAAATAGGAAAAAAATCCGGCATTTTTTTCACAATGGAAGAACCATGCTACCGCCAGGATTATTGCTGAAAGGTTTGCCATGTCAGCGGCAGCAAGCCTGCCCCAGAAAAGAAAACCGTAACTGGAGAGTAACAGCCATCCGGCAATCATACCGGTTTCACGATTCCAGAGTTTTTTACCGAGCACAACAGTGCCATAGAGTCCCGCCAATGCCGCCAGCGCGCTGGGAGCGCGAATAACAAACTCACTGAGGCAGCCAAACAAATAATAAACCCCGACAATCAGCCAGTAGGTCAACAATGGTTTGTCAAAATAGACCTCGCCGTTGATGGCAGGATGAAAGAAATCAGCGTTAAGCAGCATTTCACGTACTATTTCAGCCCAGCGATCCTCAGATGCCCAAAGTCCGCTGTATCCGAGATTAAAAAACAACGCAAAAATGGCGAAAACCCAAAAAAACATCCCGCTTCGGTCTTTCCGCTGCTCAACTTTTTCGTTGTTATTATCCATTAACCAAAACCTTTTTTATGGCGTTTATCACATCATAAACGTCTTTTACGGTCATTGCCGGAAACAACGGTAGCGAGCAAATGCGATCGCTGTTCCATTCGGTGTCAGGTAAACTACCGGGAGTGAATCCCATAGTTTCTCGATAATATTTCTGGAGATGGACGGCCCTAAAATGGAGACCGGTGCCAATATTCTGTTCTTTCAGCTTTTCCATAAACCGGTCTCGTCCCATTTTGGGTGAGTCAACCCGTACTACGAACAAATGCCAGGCATGTTTGAAATCATAATGTTGAGGGAGCTGCAAGGGTAATATCTCTTCAATGTCGGCAAGCTGTTCTCGATAAGCCATTGCCAATTTTGTCCGGCGTTGGTTGATCTCATCAATGCGACTTAACTGACTGCATCCCAACGCTGCGGCAATGTCAGTCAGGTTGTATTTGAAACCGGGTTCAAAAACTTCCGCTTGGGGCGAACGTCCTTTGTTCTGCCGATCAAAAGCATCTACACCAAGACCATGAAATTTCCATTGTTTGATGGCCGCTGTAAGTTTCGCGTCATCAGAAACAAACATGCCGCCCTCGGCGGTAGTAATATTTTTTATAGCATGAAACGAATAGATTGCGGTACCCCCATGCCCAACATGGTGTTCTTTGTAGAAAGCACCGAGTGCGTGAGCCGCGTCTTCAACCACCGGAATATTGCCGGCAACAGCTTTAATGCCATCCAGATCAACAGGAACACCGGTATAGTGTACGGGGATAATCAGTTTGGTTCGAGACGTAATACAGGATTTGATGGATTCAGGAGTTACCAACATGGTATCACGATCGATATCGGCAAACACCGGGGTAGCACCGCTGAGCACAATCATATTGACGGTGGAAACCCAGGTCAGTGACGGTGTTATCACTTCATCGCCAGGCCCGATCTTCAACGCCTTAAGCAAAATATGCATACCCCCGGTGGCAGAAGAGAGAGAGACAGCATATTTATTTCCGGTGTAGGCGGCCAGGCTTTCCTCAAATTCAGCGTTTTTGGGCCCATTGGTAATCCAGCCGGATTTCAGTACATCGACCACGGCATTGATATCTTCATCGGTAATCAACGGTTTAGTAAACGGCAAAAAATCGCTTCTCATAGTGTTTCCCTGATAAATTAAATAGGTTGCGTGCGAGACCTAAATTCTCAATAAGTTCCAACCCTATTATTTGCGGGTCTTGCGAGACGGGACGTGGACGCTCTCTCCATGCAGCGCGTGAGCGGCCTCCATCATTGCTTCACCTAACGTCGGATGGGCATGAATTGCCAGTCCCAGTTCCCGGGCGGTAATTTCCAGATTCATTGCAGGCACAGCTTCAGCAATCAGGTCAGTGGCATGGGGACCGATAATATGGACACCTAATACCTGATCGGTAACAGCATCGGCAATAATCTTGACGAATCCATCAGTCTCATCTATTGCCATGGCTTTGCCGAGCCCGGCAAAGGGGAATTTGCCGATAGAATATGCAATATTTTGTTCTTTGCACTGTTCTTCTGAGAGTCCGACCGACCCAATTTCCGGCGAGGTGAAAATGCAACCGGGAATCAACTCGAAATTGAAAGCGCGCCTTTTGCCAATAATGTTTTCCACCGCGCAATTCGCCATAGCCGTAGCCATGTGTGCCAACCAGATTTTGCCGATAATGTCGCCAATGGCGTAGATTCCCGATACATTGGTACGGCAGTTTTCATCCACCGGCACCCAGCCTCGATCATCTGTTTTAACGCCTGCGGCGGCAAGATTCAACGGTACACTTACGGGGCGACGGCCAACCGATACCAGCAAGTATTCTGCTTTCAATATTTCTTTACCGACTTTGCCGCTGACCCCTCTGCCGGTTGCCTTGATATCAGACATTGCTGAACCAGTTTTGATTTCTATGCCTGCCTGTTTCATTTTTCTGGCCAGAGTTTTTGCAACCTCCCGGTCTATTGCCGGTAAAATTTCCGGTAGCATCTCAACCACAGTAACCTTGGTTCCTAGTTCGGCAAAAAGACAAGCAAATTCACAACCAATAACCCCGCCGCCAAGTACCAGCAACGAGGATGGTATTTTCGAAATGGAAAGCAATCCGGTTGAGGTGAGCACGCGAGACGATTCCGGGATGAACCCTGGTACCAGAGACTCCGAGCCTGATGCAATGATGATATTGGCAGCTTCCAATTTTTTGCCGTTGTCACTACCGCCATTAATGCCGATAACGCGTCGGCTGATAAACGAAGCAGAGCCGTTTAGCAACGTCACGTTGGCACTTTTCAGCAACGTTTTAATTCCTCCGCGCAATTTGGCGATAATTCCATCCTTGCGTTCCTGCATCCGCTTCCAATCGGGTTCGATAGTTCCGGAAATTGTCACTCCGAACTCGGAGGCGCGGCGTGCCTGATGCAGTACATCAGTGCTAGCGAGGAGTGTTTTAGTGGGAATGCAGCCAATATTGAGGCAGGTTCCTCCCAGGTGTTGTTTCTCGATCAACGCGGTTTTTAGTCCCTGTTGCCCAGCCCTGATAGCGGCGGCGTACCCTCCCGGGCCGGCACCGATGACGCACAAATCATAATTGTCCATGATGTTAATTTTCCTTAATATCTAATTGATGCTTGCTCGCGCACAACTTGTAAAACCAGTAACTTATCGCGTTTGGTGTCAGATGCAAGACTTAGCGCAACTAAATTTACCGCGTCGGTAAACCCGAAGTAATGCCTCACTCTTTCCCAAGGGCTGAAAGCCCGAGACCCCATAGCCCAGAGCAACGCTCTGGGTAGGTAACCCCTCACTCTTTCCCAAGGGCTGAAAGCCCGAGACCCCATAGCCCAGAGCAACGCTCTGGGTAAATGGAATCTCCCCTTGGTTTCAAGGGCTGAAAGCCTGAAACAATCAGAGACTGGTAGCCGACTTAGGAAAGAGTGAGGCATTACAACCCGAACTATCTGTGATTGCAAAACATGGCGTGCGATGTATGGTAACAAAGTACTTTGGTTTACGACGTGTAACCACAATCATCCTTTTTCGAATCAACTGCGCAAGATGAATATTGTTTGAAGGATGAACGGAAAATAGATCCATTTTCAGGATATCGGCTTCCAGATTTGAATTGCGGGGGAAGGCCACCTGAACGAAAAAAAGGCTATATCAATTATTATGACACCGGAAGAGTTGAAAGAATTCAGTGTCCAGGCCAAGCAACGACTTGATCATCTGGCCAGGTTTTTAAAAATCAACGAACGCAGAAAAGAGAAAGATGCTGTGTCAGAAAAAATGACGGCACCTGATTTCTGGGATAATCGTGAACGCGCTCAAGAGACAGTGGCCGAATTGAGCCGTTGCCGGAGTGTACTTGAGCCGTTTGATCGCCTGACTTGCGAAGTTGAAGATTTTGAGGCACTGGTGGAACTCGGAGAAGAAGATGAAGAGATATTTAATGAGGCGCAAACCGCCAGTACCCGACTGGCATCAAGCATGGATCGACTTGAATTATTGAGTTTTCTTTCCGGTAAATTTGACCATGCCAATGCCTATTTTACGATTCACGCCGGTGCCGGGGGCACTGAATCATGTGATTGGGTATCAATGCTACTCCGTATGTATCGACGCTGGTTCGAAAGACGCGATTGGAAAGACGAAATTATCGACATTCAACAAGGTGATGAAGCTGGCATCAAAAGCGTTACAATCAGAGTTGAAGGCGAATTCGCTTATGGACATCTTAAAGCAGAAAAGGGCGTTCACCGCCTGGTGCGGATTTCGCCTTTTGACAGCAATGCGCGGCGGCATACGTCGTTCGCCTCTGTAGATGTTTTTCCAGAACTTGACGATGACATCGAAATCGCAATCGACGAAAAAGATTTGCGCATTGACACCTATCGTGCCAGTGGGGCCGGGGGACAACATGTCAACACCACCGACAGCGCTATTCGCATCACTCACCTGCCATCAGGGATGATTGTCGCCTGTCAAAATGAACGCTCCCAACATAAAAATCGCGCTACCGCTATGCGGATGCTGAAAGCAAAATTATATGAACTTGAAGAGGAAAAACGTCGTGACGAGGCTGATCGACTTCGTGGCCAAAAAACTGAAATGGGTTGGGGCAATCAGATTCGTTCGTATGTACTTCATCCTTATCAAATGGTGAAAGATTTAAGAACCGAGGCTGAAACCGGCAATACCGCCGCTGTCCTCGATGGCGACCTCGATCAATTCGTTGAGGCCTGGCTTAGACATGTTGCCCGGGACTGAACATGCAACATCCGAATTGATTCGGGGTCAATACTACACAGCCTCGTCATTCCTCCTCGGGTGTCGTAGGCCTCGACCCCACCCAAAGACTGAGGGATTACGAATGCAGAATGAAAAATTAGGGAAATGAGGAGAGAAAAACGATTCATGGTCGTTGCCAGCACAGCGGTTGTAGTAATTGATTTATCACCATGAAGAACATGAAGGCAATGAAGTATGGGGGGAGGAAAAACCACTGATGAACACTGATGGGGAAAAGCGCTTCCCGGCTTTGTGCGTTGGCACAAGAAAGTTACGACAACGAAAATAGAATATATATAGTTTAAACATGACGCAAAAACCATCCAAAATAACATCATATGTCTGTACCGTAACCCCGGAACAGGTGGCGCAACTGGAAGAGTTGCTGAAGAGGCGTGGCTGGCAGTTCAAAGCAATGCCATATGCTTTCTGGAAGGCCGCTAGGGAAAAAACCAATATAGTGGCTTATCGCAGCGGTAAATTAACGGTACAGGGAAGCGGTACCGAAGAGTTTATTACCTTCAGCCTTGAACCGGAAATCCTGAAAAGCGTTGGATTCGGCTATGAGGAAATGTTGGCACCACCCGCTGTTGAAGAAACGTTTACCCCCCACGCGGGAATAGACGAAAGTGGCAAGGGTGATTTTTTCGGACCGCTGGTTATCGCGGGTGTTTATGCCGATATAACTGAAGCCGAAGCTCTGAAAAAACTCGGGGTTAAAGACTCCAAGCTTATTAAAAGTACTAGAGCTGTTTACCAACTCGCCCCTCGTGTCAGAAACGCGGTTAACGGCAGATTTTCAACCGTCGTTATTGGCCCGGAAGCATACAACCGTCTTTACTCCAAAATCGGTAATCTAAACCGACTTCTGGCCTGGGGACATGCCAGAACTATCGAAAACCTGTTGGACAAAATACCTGAATGCCAAAGTGTCCTGGCTGATAAATTCGGTGCTGAGCGCCTGATAAAAAATGCACTGATGGCGAAAGGGCGTAATGTAAAATTAGAACAACGCACCAAGGCGGAAAGCGACATCGTGGTTGCCGCGGCATCAATTTTGGCGCGCGAACAATTTTTGCGAAACATGGATAAACTAAGCGACGAAGCGGGCATCAAATTGCCGCGCGGCGCCGGCACCGCTGTAGAAGATGCCGCCCGGAAGATGGTCGATTCGCGGGGCGCTGAAATACTAAGCAAATATGTCAAAAAACATTTTAAAACCTGGGGAAAAGTAGTTACATGGTAAGGCCTCACTCTTTCCTTCGGGCTCCCCGGGAACGGAGGGAATAGTGAAAACGCAATACTTTCATTATACAAGGGATTGCGTTACATGTCCGGAAAACTAAGGTTTTTCTAAAAACTTATGAAAAGTTACCAGCTTTGGAGAACAATATGAGCAAGTTGAATCTTGAACCGTCCTTAACATGGCAGATTTTTGAAGAAATATGTGCCATCCCGCATCCGTCCGGTCATGAGATCGCGTTGCGGGAACATCTGCGTAGTCGCGCTGAAGCGGGTGGACTTACGACTACACTGGATAACGCCGGTAATCTGTTGGTGGAAAAAACAGCAACCGCAGGATGCGAAAATGCTAAAACTGTCATCTTGCAGGCACATCTGGACATGGTGCCGCAGCACGCCGCAGACATTGAATTCGATCCCGTTCGAGATCCGATTGCCCCAATGATTGAAGGTGAAATGGTCACTACCGGCGGAAAAACCACGCTTGGCGCCGACAATGGTATTGGCATTGCTCTCGCACTGGATATTCTGCTCACAGATAATTATAATCATGGGCCGTTGAAAGCGCTGTTCACTCTTGCGGAGGAAACCGGACTTAATGGGGCAAAAGGTTTGGATGAGAAATTTCTGGCTGGAGATATTCTCATAAATCTGGATTCGGAAGACAGCAATCAGGTTTTCATCGGTTGTGCCGGCGGTACCAGAATGCGTGGTGTTTTCGCTTCCAGATGGCAGAAAACTCCTTTAGATTATTGCGGTATAGCCGTGGCGTTATCCGGACTAACCGGAGGCCATTCCGGTTGCGACATTCATAAAAAACGGGGCAACGCCGTTAAAATTATGGCAGAACTTGTTGCCGTATTTCCGTGTGATATTGCTGAATTCAATGGCGGCACACTGGAAAACGCGATTCCCCGCGATACCCGCGTGGTCTTTGCCTTGCCGACTACAGAACGCGATTCCGCCATAACTAAAATCAGGGATTATCTTATTGAACAAAAAAATCTGCGGGTGAATTCGGATCCAAACATGCAATTTCAAATTGAAGCGGTGGCAACACCTGAAAAAATATGGGAAGATGACGTACGCCAACGAGTGGCGGCAACTCTACTGGCGTGTCCGCACGGCGTAATAGCAATGAGTGATTCGGGGCCCGATATGGTGGGAACATCCATTAATCTGGCGAGGATTGAGACTGCGGATGACGCAATTACGATAACTACTATGCCGCGCAGCGAATCAAGGACAAAACAACAACAGATAGTCGCGGCGGTTATAGCAAATTTTGAAACACATGGCGCCATGTGTACGGTCGACAACGAATATCCTGCCTGGGAACCAAACGTGAATTCAAGCATTCTCAAGATCGTTGATGCGTCATTTCGGGAACTCTTTGGCGCTGAACCGCAACCAATAGTGATGCATGCCGGATTGGAATGCGGCATTCTGGGAACCAAAAATCCCGAACTTGAACTTATTTCTCTCGGTCCCGATATCCACAATCCGCACTCGCCAGCAGAATGCGTCAATATCGTCTCAGTACAGCGTTGCCGACAATTGCTGGTGAAAACCCTGGAGGAACTGACAGCTTCCTCAATGGGAAACTCAAAATAATGAATGACGAAAATGTCAGGCGCTTATTAGTGGAAATTAGCTATGACGGCTCGGAATACAGCGGTTGGCAGTTGCAGCCACGCAGTTCGACCGTGCAACAGGTACTGCAAAAAACGTTAACCAAGCTCTTCGCGGGACATCCCATTACCTTGCAAGGCAGCAGCCGCACTGATGCCGGAGTACATGCGCTGGGGTTTAGCGCAAGCTTTGTTACACCTCCCGAACCGTACATCTCAACTGATCAGTTACTGAATGCGTTAAACCGCCTTTTGCCACATGCCATCAGAATTCACACCATCCAGCCGGTGCCTCTGGAGTTTAATGCCAGATATGATGCCAAAGGCAAAGCTTATACCTATGTGTTAAATCTCGGACGGGAGGAAACACCATTCACGGCGCGTTATTCCTGGTTGATGCGCCAATCGCTTGATATCGAGAACATGCAGACAGCAGCGCAATTTCTAATCGGCACGCACGATTTTTCGTCTTTCGTGGTTAATCGGAAAAATATCCCCAACGCGATTCGCACGATTTTTCGCGTCGATTTTAATCAATTTGACCAGTTTCTCTGCATCACTTTTGTCGGCAACGGGTTTCTCTACAAGATGATTCGTTGCCTCATGGGTTTGTTGGAAGCGGTCGGACGCGGCTCGCTTGATCCGTCCGAAACGGGGCGAATTCTCGCGGCAAAAAACCGGATGATGGCGCCAAAAACAGCTCCGCCCCACGGCTTGTTTCTTATGAAAGTGTTTTACAACGACATAACCATGAAACAATTCAATCTGAAGCAACTCCCCTTCCTGATGTAATGCCTTACTCTTTTTCTACTCGTTGCCCGCTCTCGTCGCCGTTCTCCTCAACCGATATGATAACATTTTTCTAGTGTTCTGTTAAGCTTTACAGAGCACTCGTTGTTCCTCCTCGGGTGTCGTAGCCTCGCCCCCACCCAAAGAGTGAGGCATTACTACGAATGTTTCCACCAGCAATTTCCGGCGGAATGGCTTCGGCGACTGAAGCTTTTCCGTTTGGAAAAATCGGCTGCCAAGTACTGATTCATGGACGTAAGTCCATATCTATCAATGGTTAAATTCTCCGAATATTCTTTTGACACTTTTGTATGCCTGTTTGGGTCGGCGATATTCGTCGAGTACGCCCTTGTTATTGAAAGCGCGCGGACGCATCAGCGCCTTGGCTCCGCGATAGGTGCGGCAATCGCAGAACTGCCACAAGGCGACACCGGCGATACGGTTGTCCTCGACGACTTTATCACAGACAATTTTTAGGTACTCGTCCTGATATTCCTCCGACCAGTGGGCGCAGACCGGATCACGCCAGCCGAAACGGGTCTTGAGCACGAATTAATCGTATCAGCGACTCATAACATTCCCTGGACTTTTCGGCATCGGTTGGCTATTACCATCATGCCCCTTGATTTCCAAGAGTGCGTTCGCAGTCAACCACAAAACTTACCCCAATAACGAATTGGAACATTTTACTTGAATTCTATTTCCAAATCAATTTACAAAACGCGATTATCCAAAATTACTTTGCGATAAAATTCAGCACTGACTTTTGGAGTACGCTTGAGAGTTTGATAATTGACATAGATAATTCCGAAACGTTTATCAAAACCACTAGCCCATTCAAAGTTGTCCATTAAACTCCACACAAAATACCCCTTGAGAGGCCAGCCTTCGCTTATAGCCTTAGATGCCGCAATAAAATGATTGCGAAGATACATCAGACGTCCGGTATCATAAACCTTTCCGTCATGTTCAAGTCTATCAAGTGCCGCACAGCCGTTTTCTGTTATGTAAACGTCATTTACTCCCCAAATTTCATTCAGAAGACGCGGCGCCCAATAAGTAATACTCGGATCGACATACAACCATGGCATGTTCATACATGGGTGACCTTCCTGCAAAGGCACCTCTGCAAAGCCTTTTGATGAACTTGTGTCGGCACGGACGTAAGTCGGATTATAAATATTTATACCAATGAAATCATTTGGCGTAGCAATGATTTTCATATCATCGTCCGTAAAATCAGGGGCATCAAACTCCTGTTCTTCCAACCATTCTTCTGGATAAGCGGCTTCATGCATTGGTGTGAGTCTGGAAGAGGAATACCAACGAAAGGCCTTGCGCGCAGCCTCAATGCTTTCATCGTCGGCAATTAACGGAACAACGGCTTTCATATTTTCAGCAAGTCCAATTTTGACCGGCCTTAAGGCATTGGCGCGTATTGCCTGGGAGGCAATACCGTGGGCAAGACAGCCATGATGTACAGTTTGATTAACAGTTTTCTTATCAAGTTTTAGCCCGGGAGCGAATATGCCATTTCCATATCCGAGAACTGTAAAACACGTGATTTCGTTAACCGTGAAATAGTTGCCTACCCGATCCGAGATTTTGGAGGTGACGTAAGCAACATAATCGCCAAAAGCTTTGACTGTATCACGTGAACGCCAGCCACCATATTTGTCTTCCAATGCTTGTGGCAAATCCCAGTGAAACATTGTCACCCAAGGGTGAATACCGTTGGTAAGCAGTTGATCGATTAAGCGATTATAATAATCCATTCCCTTATGATTTGGCTTACTTTCACCATCGGGAAAAATGCGAGACCAGGAAATTGAAAACCGATAGGCTTTTAGTCCCAACCATTTCATCAATTGAACATCCTCTTTGTATAAATAATACTGCGCCGGACCGATGTCACCGTTGTGGTCATTTGAGATTCTGCCTGGTTGATGGCAGAAGTGGTGCCAGTTTGAAATTCCTGCACCATCGGCCAGAGGATATCCCTCAACTTGATATGATGCTGTAGCTGCACCCCACAAAAAATCTTTTGGGAAAGTAATATCTGTCATTGTTGTTTTTTATTCTCCTTAACGGATTGACGTTTCCTATGAAATTAATGGCTGGACGAAAAAGTTCCTTTAGTGCCGCAAATCTTGAAACGCCGGGTGTTCAACCCGCCAACTTCCACGGCAACGGCTTGCAATCCAAGCGAGTTGAATAATTCTTCTTCAGTCATCCACTTCAAACCTTTATAAGGTTCAAGATTGTTTCCGGCAATTTTCACAGCCATTGAATTACTGTCATCGGTTTTTCGCAATAAATATGGATGCCTCTTTTGGCTGCGGCCTTGATTTGTGCAAAATGGTCGTAAGGGTGACGTGAACAAAGCACCACAATATCCGATTCTTCGGCATCCAGCATCCGCACGTAATCACGATAATGCCGCTTAGCGCCGGATGCGGCCATGATGTCCTCAAGGTCTTCGGCACTGGAATCGTAAAACCCTGTTACTTCAACATTCGGCAAGCCACGAAATCCAACATGTAAACCATGGAAGCCGAGACAACGAACGACGGAATACCTTTCTTGATATTATCGTATAAATGTCCTATAAGTTTGCGGTCCATGTATTCCCACATATTCTCTTTATGTTCAATTGTGACGTTTTTTTCAATCCATGGAATATTATCGTCAGAACAGTTGTATACGGTAGTATTGTTTTGAACACAAATCTCCGGCATCTTGTATTCCGGGTCAAGATGCCTGACCCGTACCTCTCCTAATGTCGCATCGCATATCAGCGAATCTCTCTGCCCATAAATGGTGCAATATGGTTCAGGTAGAGTTACATTATTACTGATCTCAAGATCAGCCACGCGATTATTATTTCCTTTAAGAATAATTTTACATGGTCATCGCCATTTCCACCGGAACTCACATTGCTTAGTTTTCATCGTACTTTCCGCCAGTCAAAGACGATGCCCAACAGCGAATTTCCTGCTTTGGCAAGGCGGGAGTATAAAGTATGCGCGGTCTCGGGCGAAATGACATCAGAAATGAAAATGACGCGATATGAGCAAATGCCGCGTCAAGCAGGGATATATTGTCGTCGGTAATGTTCATATTTTGCTCCACGCCTGTTCGAGTCGCGCGAGATTATCGTTGACTGTGAAGTCAACGCTCTTGCCAGGGAACGATGTCATTTCAATGAGTAGATTGCCGCGATTGGTCTTCTTCAAAAAACCGCACTCCAGCAGTGAACGTAAAATAACAATCAGCTCCGGCACGTCGATTTCTCCACCAGCGAATCCAATTGGCGGATGCGTATCTCCCCAGCGCTGATGATTTTTATCTTTTAGCACGCAGTTACCCAGATGAATGCGTTTCAGATACGGTGAGCTACGTTTGATTGCTGGCGCAAATTCCTCTCGCATTAGTGGCAAATGTGCAACGTCCAACTCAAACCCGAAATTGTCATGATTTTTGCCAATGCGTTCCGCCAGCTTAACGCAATCCTCAATCGGTCCATAAAGAAACTTTTTGTCCACATCCATATCAAATGGTTCGAGCATCGCAGTGATATTGTGTGGCTTGAGCTTAACGCAAAGTTCATTACAGAACTGGTCAAACGCCGCGAAATCCTCTGCCACCGCATCATAAAATGACGGTGTTCCGGCTCCGAAAATAAAACCTTCCGCCCCGATGGCTGTGGCTTGAGTAATCATATCATCAATAAGCAGCCATGTCTGAGCCCGCTCAGCTGGCGATACTGCCGCCAGTGGCAGTTTACGCAACGGATAGAGATGAATTGCGAAACATACCGTCTTGCCACATTCACGGATCGCCGGAATAAGCTGTTGGCGATACGTTTCTCCGTACGGCAAGCAGCAGTCAAGAGTCTCTATATCGGCGCGTTTGATGAATTTCAGTAAAGTCTGAACATGAATCTCCGGGTTATCACTGCACTCCGGATAAAGCAGATGATGCACCAGCCCAAGCTTTGCATATTCTCTGATATCGCCATCCATTATATAACCTTTTTTGTTTATCTTATAAAAATCATGAATCCCTTAATTCAAATTTACAAGAGCGACAGTTTATTTTTCAGATATTTCTGAATTGCCAGCTTCATCCTCCAATATTCCGCCCAGCATTCAGTAACGCTCGATCCATGCAGCGTGATCGAGTCGCCGCAGCGGTGAAGTTCGCGGAATTTATCAAAGTACGAACCGGAATTGAACACCACCCGAAGGCTGGGATCGGCAATTTTCCACGGAGTAGACGAGGGAGTATCGTTGACGACGGCTATTGCCGCTTCGCGGATCAGCCTAGCGTTTTTTTTCGCCGACGGACAAGCTCCGCCTTCGGCAGACAACGACTCTTTCACGCTGATACCGACCACTCCGGGAATCAGAGATTGGGCTTCCCTGACCCCTGCTGAATCAGCAGTAATCATTACCAATGGCACATCCCAATCCCCGGCGATTGCGGTTTCGATACCGATTTCACCAACCGAGATGCCGTTCAAAATCAAGTCACTGATGTCCGGCTCGTAACTGTGATGCAATAGCTTCCCAGTGCCGCTTTTTGAATGAAACCCGAGCAGGATTAGTCCAGCGAACGATGAGTCCAAGCCACCCGGCCAGTCGGGCCGATACGGCGGTTTGCCGCAGATGGCAGTAACATTTTCCGGCAGCATATCAAGATCGATATTACGTCCGTAATAATGTTCGTCATAAATTACTATTTCGCTGGCACCGCCAGCGTTCAGGCCATCAATTAACGCAAGCAGGTCGGACATGAACATTTTGCGTCCGAACGCGAACTCCGGTCTGCCCGGCTCGGCCTGCTCGTAGCTGACTACTCCTGAAACCCCTTCCATGTCACAACGAATCATGTATTTCTTCATTAGAAATTATTTCTCCTGAACGAGTTGTTTTTTACGGTTGTTGCCAATGTAACACGACCATCTGGTGGCAGATAAAAGATTTGAGTTTAATGGAATAAACATTTTCATGGTGCGAGAAATGAATTTCTTCATCTTGTGGTTCCAGCATAACCCGCTTGATTTTGCGGGGTAATCTCAATTCAAGTTCAATATCGTTAAGAGGCAACAATTCCTCAATAATCTCAATTTCCGTATTTCTGGTAACAGTTCCTCCGGTCATACTCATATTGGCACCGCGTTTGATTGTATTGGCGTAGAGCAGGTGTAGAACATAACGACGTTGTTTGACCTGTTCTGTCAAGGTCAATCTTGCGGTCGACGGCAAATTGCTTATTATAGTTTCATCATTTTTAAGCAGGAAACGCAGGGTTTTGGCCAGATATTGTCGAT
>JAGYNC010000189.1 GCA_018400135.1 Victivallaceae bacterium | reverse complement strand
GCTGCTGGAGCGGTTTTTGCGCCGGGCAATGCCGGAAGCGCCATGACAAGGACAATTCTTCAATAATAATCCGCAGTATGACCCGAAAATAACCCGCGAGCCTGAAATCATGGTTCTGATTTCGGTGAGGTATCCTGTCCCCGGATGATTATTTTGTTGCTTCCTTGTCATGATTTTCGCTTCTGTTACCATGAAACTTTTTTCCGTTTTTTCTTTCCTGTCCAATTTTGTTTGCTCTCGGCACTGTCGTAGTACCCGTGATTTTCTACTCAACTTTATAAGACTAAACTTTTACCAATTCGTACCGTCCGTTGCGGAAACCGGGGAACGTCACTCCGGATCAATACTAATCCCGTTACCGGGCTGAGCATAAATGATTCAGCGTCAACGGAAAAATAAAAAAACGACATTTTGGATTCTCTTTCTGAAACTGTCCAAAATGTCGTACTCAATACACGACTCTACGAGCTACAGGAATAACGCTGTCGCGGATTATTAGTTCCGGTGGAATCAGTATATTTTTTACTTTGTGGGTCTTGTCATCTTTTTGCTTAATTTGTTCAAGCAGAAGATTTACCCCATAACGTGCCAGCAAGTTCGCGTCCAGGGAAATCGATGTCAGCGCGGGAACAAAACAGCGACTTTGCCGACTATCGTTGAACGCAATGACTGACAAATCCTGAGGAATGCGCAACCCGGCGGAATACATGCCAGGATACATTATGTTAAGAGAATAATCTGTGCATATAAGAGCGCTTTGGCGTTTTCGCGATGCGGCAATTTCCACTCCGCATTTGAATGCGAAGTTCAGATCGTGATCGGGAGAAATGTAATACTCCACCGGTTCGATGCCACGTTCATGACAACATTCCCGGTAGGCGTTTTGCTTGTTGACATCACCAGGGTGCCCTGCGAAGGCAATTTTGCGATGTCCCTGGCGAAGCAGTTCATCGAAAGCTTTTTTCATTCCGATACGATATTCGAAGCAAACCGATGGCAGCTTATCCATAACGCTGCTCAGTATAACAAACGGCACCGTGCTGTTCAGCACAGTATCCTGTACTGCCTGTTTTTCTTTTTTTAATTCCCGGCACATTATAATACCATCGCACATATTGTTCGCCAGATGGTTAAAATAGTCATTATCCGATGCGTTGCAGTCTCCCTGTACTACAGCCAGCATCAGCTTGTATCCATGGGTAGCCGCGATTTCGTTTATTGCCATTGTAAGTTCTGAAAAGTATGGGACAAGCAAGCCCCCGCAAATTAAACCCAGCAACTTGGTCTCGCGTTTTTTCAGCGAGGTAGCGGCAAAATTGCGCCGGTAATTCAGCTCACGACTGATCTTCAGGATCAAGGCGCGTTTTTTCGGCGACACCCGGCTGGCGGTTGTCTCATTGAGCACTGCCGAAACCGCAGATTGCGTGACCCCGACCCGGGCTGCTATATCTTTCATGGTTACTGCCATATGAAATATAACCTTTATATAGAATTCATAATTGATGTATCGTATTACAATATAAAGATACATTCCTGCACTGAAAATGCAATCCGTGAGGCGGGAAATGAAAAATTAATAATGCAGAATGAATGAGGGAGAGGGAGATTTTCACCATGAGGAGCATGAAGGAAGTGAAAGATGACCAAACTTTTGGCGTACCGCTTCTTTCCCTTTCCTGGAAAGAACTATTTCTACTTCGGGTCATGGACGTAAGTCCATGTCTATTAAAGGTTAAATAACATTATCGGGAAGGTTTGAGTGTCTCTCAAATCTTTTCGAGAATGTTCGAATTACACTAATCTGCACGAATTTAAAAACCATGGAGAATCGGCATCGTGAATTTGTTTTGCGACCCGCAAAATAAAATTCACGATGCAATACTTTATGCTTCCATGTTCGTGTCAATTCGTGAAATTCGCCTGCCTGTGCAAATACGGCAGACAGGTGGACAGTATCCCTCGCCCCGGAGGGTCGTGTTCCAGCGCGACCGCCAAGTAGTCGCAGGCGTAGCCTTACGCCGCGACTCTTCCTTTGGGACGGGGTCAATACTACACAGCCTTGTGTTCTGTGAATCTTGAACATGATGGTTCAGAAACGTACACGTTCACAGCGAAGCGGTACACGTTCAAATGCACGAGCACGAGGAAGCAGATTCGCGAAGGAGACATCGGGTACGAGAACGTGTACGGGTACGAGGGGGACGCCAATCAACCAAAGAGTGAGCGATTACAGCACGGCGTAATCGCTCACTCTTTGGGTGGGGTCGAGGCTACGACACCCGAGGAGGAACGACGAGGCTGTGTAGTATTGACCCCGTCCCAAAGGAAAGAGTGAGGCATTACCAGAATTCCACGTATCATCTTAGTCCGAGTCTTTTGAATTGCTCTTCGGGCGCGTCATTTTCCCGCATCAGCCTGATCATCAATTCAATCATTTCCGCCTCTTTTTTCGGGTTGTTCAGCGGGCGCTGCTGTTGCGGGTCGGTTTCCATATCGAACAGCAGCGTGCCGAATTGATGAGCCCCGTCTTTCGGCGCGGCTTGAATCTTCATGAGCGGCGCTCCTTTGGTGAACGCAAATCCCGGATGCCACTGCATGGAACGCATCTCCTCCAAACTGAATGAATTTCGCAGGTGCGCCGGCATATGGGTATAATTGAACAATGGCGCATTGTCCGGACTCGCTGGTGCCCGCATATAGACATAGCGGCCATCCGTACAATTCACGTGTCCGCCGTGAATACCGAATAATCCACCGGTTCTGGCGGACGTGTCATTTTTGATAACCGGTGTCAAATCCATTCCCTGCATGTCCTGTGGCGGAGTTATTCCGAAATGGTGCAGCAGAGTGACCGGCAGGTCAATGGTCTGTACCAGGCTGTTACGCCGTTCTCCCCGCACTCCGCACTGCGGATTCCAGATGAACAGCGGTGTATGAATGATTTCATCGTAGAAAGGCATTACGCATTTTCCCCAGTAATCGTGTTCTCCCAACAGAAACCCGTGATCGGTATTGACAATCAGTAGCGTATCTTGCCACAGATTGTTTTCGTCCATGAAGTCCAGTACCCGTCCCAGATAATCATCGCACATATTGACCAGTGCCGCGTTCAGTTTTCGATAGATTTCAGTCTGCCGCGGGTCGTCGGCTTGCTGGTATGGCGGCCAGTCGTTGCAGACACCTGGGGCAATACCGAATTTTTTCAGATATTCGTCCGGCAGGAAGTAAGGTTCGTGTGGATCAAACGTTTCCAGTTGCAAATACCACTGGTCGGCCCGGTGGTTGCGCTGGAGAAAATCAAGTCCTGCGGCAAAGGTCTTCGGCATCGGGAAATCCTGTTCCTGGGTCATGTATTTTCGATTGACCCGATCCCTGAGTCTGGCGTTGCGCGCGGCAATGTTGTCTCGTCCCAGGCATGAAATATCCGCCATCCATGGATCCCCTTCCTGTCCCCGGATATTCTCCCATGAACTGAATTTTGTATGGTAGTTGGCGCCGCCTTCCTCCCAATAGTGATAATGATCACTGACCAGATGCGAATAGATGTTGTTGTTGTTTAATATCGCGGGCATAGAATCGTCGAACGGCTCCAGTGGCCCCCAGCTTCTGTGAAGAAAGTTGCAGCGTCCCGTGTGAAGTTCACGGCGGGCGGGCATGCATGGCATGCTGCCACCGAAACAGCGGTCGAAAACCACTGTCTTTTCCGCCAGCCGGTTGAAATTCGGGGTTTCGCTGCCGCCGTATGGTTCAAGCATATGACGATTGAGCGAGTCGAACATTATCATTATTGCTTTCATCTTATTCCACCATATTTGAAATTACTGTCTTTTGTTGTTATAATAATACTCGTCAAAGAGAATTGTTGCCATGAAATATATTGACATTAAAATGAATAAAATTGACTTTATCAGAATAAACAGAATTTCCCCGCGTTATCGCGTCAATTCCACTGTATGTCCGCATCGACACGACGATATGGAAATGCACCTGATAATCCATGGACATGGCGAAATGGAGGTTGGCAACAAAACTTTTCCCGTATCTGAAAACAGTTTAATCATCTCCTTTCCCGAAGACACCCACCGCTTGATCCTAACCGGAAACAGTCCATACATCTTGCAGTATACCGTTTTTTTTGAGTTAACTGGCGGCCATTCCGAATTTAGCGCTATGTTGCGTCGCCGTTTTCGTTGCGGGATAATAAACGACAAAACCGCATTGCTCTTTCCCGAAGTAGAACGGCTTTGGAATAGTGACAATGAACTGCTCAGGCAAGCGGCGGAACATCTATTGATGTCGTTCCTGCTCGGCGTAACTGCCGCGGGAGACGCGCCGGTCGTTCATCCCGAGGTGGAGAAGGCGCGGGCATATATGTGTTGTCGTGTTGCGGAAAAATTGTCACTGTCCCAAGTGAGCCGTCACGTGGGACTCGAAAAATCGTACTTCTGCCGTTTGTTCAAGCAGACAACCGGCGAGACTCCGATGCGTTTTTATCTGAAACAAAAGATTGAGTTCAGCAAGGAATTGCTGGATGCCGGCAGGCGCAACGCGGAAGTCGCCGGGACAGTTGGTTTTTCCGATGAATTTCACTTCAGTCGCCGCTTCAAGAAGATTACCGGCATGACACCCCGCCAATACCGCTCCCGCAAGTTTACCAATCAGGGCATTGCTTGTCGTTCAAATGGTTGAAAGTAGCGACTGCGCCCTTTCTTGAAAAGTTCTTCTGTCTTTCTGCACTTAAAACTTTTAATCATCACTTAGCCCGTTAATATTAAGGCCTTTACTATATTATATAACCTTTTGGGACAAATGCAAGTGATTATAAAAATTTTATGTGTTTTGCAAGAAATTTTGGCAATCCCACAGTCTTTGGATGGGATCGAGGCTACGACACCCGAGGAGGAACGATTAGTGCCCTGTAATATTGACTCCGAAGTAACGAATTCTGATTAACCACTAATCGACACTGATGGAACACGAATGAAGAGCGACGACGATTTATGACAATGTAGCGCAGACACTCTTGTCTGCGATGTCTTAAAATAAACAGACAAGAGTGTCTGTTCCACATTTAAAAAACGCCTCCGGGCTGAAAGCGCCAACGAAACCATCTCTCCCCATTCTTTATTCCGCATTCCTATATTTGCTACATGTTCTATATGGTTAGCCTCACCTTCCCGCCTCATGTTCTTCATGGTGAAAAATCCCGATTTCGATAACGACAACCGCGACGCTGACAACGACAACGATTCCGATGTAAATCTTCCTATATTTGCTACATGTTCTATAT
>JAGYNC010000188.1 GCA_018400135.1 Victivallaceae bacterium | reverse complement strand
TATAGGGGCGACAGGCGAATTGTGTCCGGAATTTCGCGAAATTCGTCTGATTCGGACGTATTGCATCGCGCGGCAGTGTTTTTTGCAAAAAAGACTGTCGAACTGAATTCGTGATTGGCAATCCGCCTACTCTGCGGCAAAGCCGGCTTCGTCGGCGAGGATTCCCTTGAGCTTTTCCAGGGTTTGATTCTGAATTTGCCTCACGCGCTCACGTGTACGTCCAACTTTCACCCGCACTTCATCGAGGGTACGTGGCGGCTGACCGTTTAAACCAAACCTCATCTCAAGGATAAGTTGTTCACGCGGCTCAAGGTCGCACAACAAAGTTTTCAGGCGTTCAATAGATTCAACATCACCGAGAATACGATCAGGCGTAGTGGCCTTTTTATCGGGGATAATACCTTCGTAGTCACCATCCTCGCCCTGTTGGATCGGATCGTGGAGGGAAAAGGTCCGGTGTTCCGCCAAACGGAGCCCGGCAACAGTGCGTTCACTGTAGTCAAGACGTTCAGCAATTTCAGCATCAGTCGGTTCGCGCCCCAGTTCTTCGGTCAATTTCATCCGGGTAGATTTGATTTTATTGATTTTACCGGCGGACTGCACCGGTACGCGGATGGTGCGACTCTGGTTAGCCAGAGCCCGACGCATGGATTGTTTAATCCACCAGGCAGCATAAGAGCTGAATTTAGCGCCTTTAGCCGGATCAAATTTTTCTACCGCCCGCATCAGCCCGATATTACCTTCAGAGATAAGGTCGGACAACGGCAATCCCAATCCCTTAAAATCATGGGCAATTTTGACTACCAACCGCAAATTGGCTTCAATCAATACGGTTCTGGCCCGTTCTTTGGCGGCAGGATCGTCGCCGTGAATTGCCGCGGCCAGCTCAATTTCTTCCTGAGTGGTCACCAGCGAAATCTGGCCAATATGCTGCATATAAGACTTAATTGAATCGGTTGGGGTGCCGTTATCTACACTATTCTTGGCGTCAAGCAATGACTTTCGCGTTTTCTCTTTTTCCTGTTTTGTCATCGGGCGATCAGTCGGCATGTCGACTTTTGGCGAACGTACCGGGTTTTCTCGCTTGCGCATATTACTCTTATTTTTAGTTTTATCGCTCATAAATATTCCTAATCTGTTATAATTAGTGCCTGGACGAAAATACCTTTTTCGTCGGCACTAATTATCAATTTTCAATTTTTTAAGAATTTTTCCCGCCAACTCTGGCGGCTGATCTTCGTTCTGATAAGCTAGTTGTCGCCAATTCCAGTGGAATCCGTCATCAATACCGCGGGGGACAACGTGCAGATGAGCATGCATCACCACCTGACCGGCGCAAGCGCCGTCAGCCAGATGCAAGTTAAAGCCATCGTAATCCAGAGCACGTTTAAGCGCCACGCCGCAACGCGCGCCGATCCGAAGCATTCTGCCGGCTGTCTCTTCAGGAATAGTAGCAGCTCCGGCGTGATGTTCCTTCGGAATAACCAGTAAATGACCAAAATTAATGGGAGCAATGTCCATGAACACCAATGTCAATTCGTCCTCGTATATCTTCACGGACGGAATTTCTCCCTTAATTATTTTACAAAAAATGCATCCGTCCATTCTAACACTCCTTTTTGAATTCAACTTATCCCCGGAGGACAACCCTCCACCGAACATACCGCTGGTAATGCCTCAATCTTTCCCGAATCGGGGTTGCTATCGCTACTTGCCTGCGCGTCGCACACAAACAGGTCTGGATCGGAGTCGATTTTTGTTTTTATACACGGTACCGCAAGCATCCTTGCTTGCGTTATTTCTTCTCAAGCTGGAAGCTTGAGGTACTTTTTCTCGTCCCCGACAAATCGGAATTATACTCTATGTTGCATGACCTCGCAAAGTACAGTTCTGCCATCCATCGCACGGAGTCGCGGCAACATGTTGTCGCAACCCGCTCAGAATAAAACCCTCATAAATAAGCATCTGTTAAATAAAATTCAATAGTTATTCAAAAAAAACGTTCTACCGGTTCGATGATTTGTTCTTCCAGAACATTAACCTGTTTATTCCAGGTTGCGAGACGCAATATTTGATTATAAACACACGCCATATCACCGAGTTCACAAGAACCGTCCGTCCGGCTACCGCCGCATGGGCCGTTGGCCAATCCCTTCGGACACTTTTCGGGGCAGATAAAAAACATTTGCGGCAACCGGCAACGAGAACATTCACGGCAACCGGCAAATATTTTTTTCAGCAGCAAATGCGTTCCGGAAGGTTGTCTATCTGCATGAGGAAAAAGAAAACGGCGCCAGTTATATGCAAGACGTTCCCCGGCAGGTGACGCCATGTCAGGCGCATCGGACATAATAGCTCTGCCTTCCGGATAAGCTCGGGTAAATAATTTATCAAACACATAAAAACAGTCAGGATACGGTGCCATTTCAGTTCGTGCCATATGTTCGCGATACTCGCATACCCAATCTTCAAAGGTGTTAAATTCGTCGAGCGCAGCAGCTATGCGGGAGGCGGCAACACGTATTTTGGTTGGCGAGTCCAATCCACTGATTTGAACTCCACTATAACCAAGGAGACGGCATCCGGCTACCTGCAACGCCAAACGTCGCCACTGCGCCGCTTCAAATTGTCTGGCGGAATATTTTAATTCACTATTCAAAATCATCTCAAAATCAGGAGATATGTGGACTCCCGGCAAATCACCGCGAAGAATTTTTTCCACTTTTTCCGGAGTCAGCAGCATTAGACGGGCAAGCATGGGATAATGATAACCACGCAAAGACAAATACCAGCGCAATTCCTGAAGTTTCATCATATCCCAACCAAATTGCGAAACCACGAATGACGCACCGCAATTGAGCTTTTTTATCAACTTGAAATACTGGGGAAAAATTGCGGCAGGCGTGTACTTGAACGGGTTTGTCGCACACCCGGCAAATGCCTCGTCGGCGAAACTCGCTTTAAGTGATTGCAGAATATGCACACTGTCCGCAAAGGAGCGTTGTCTGGTTCGCCGGACACTATCGCCGGTAATAGCATTGCCGGTTACCGCCATCACGTTACGAAACCCCTCGGCTACACAAAGCTTAAGCTGTTCAGTAGTTGATTCCAGCGTCGCATCAGCCCCACTAATATATATGAGATGACAATCGCGATTGAGTGGAGAAATTCCCTCAATATAGGCATTAACGCTCCAGGCATTCTGCTGTGAAAAATTATTGGTGATAGCCAGTCCGGTAGGAAATTCGTTGACACTCAGCACGGCATGTTCAAATTCCGCGAGCCGTTCGGCTGTAGTATCAGGGTCAGCATCGGCACCCGGAGTTTCTCGTTCGACTAACACCACGAACACTCCATTATCCAGGCAATTACGCAACCGGTTATGCCGACTGCCGAAATTCATTTCCAGTTGTAGCCCCCCGTAAACACTGGCAGTTTTTCTTATTTCACGCATCATACATACTTACAATAAAAAAATTTAATTCGGCCGATCCGTCGGATCGGACTGATCTAATTATTCCCACCCGGGACGACGTCCTTGATCGCGGATTTATTATTGTCGGGATCGAAAATGAAGAAAATTCCCGCCATGATGTTGAAAAACACAATAAACGCCGTGAACAAAATTGGTACTGTGGCCGAATTACTCACTCCACCGGCTATCAAAATGACATTGATGGTAACATCCCGCAATCCAATGCCGGAAAGCGTCAGCGGGATCAGTCCAGCAATATCACCAACAGTTACCGCTGTCATTACCACCAGGATATTGACATCATTCAGCCCCATGCTTTTCATGATAAAAAAAACAATTACTACCAGATTCAAATGCACCAACACAGTGCTCAACAAACACATTCCCGAAACCAACCGCCAGGAGTCGCGATAAGTGTCAATCGCGGCGGTCATCCGGTCAATAGCCCCATGGGTGTAATGATTGCCAAGATCCATCAGGCGGCGGATTAATTTAATTTTCTGCAAATAGCCGTGAAAGAACATTATCGGCACAGCCGCCAAACCGGCCACGCAAATAGCCAGCAGAATCACAATACCAATGATTTTTAGTGTCGGGGTTAATGTAAACAATTCCAACTCAACCCGCATCAATATAGGCAAAGACGAGAGAATGACAATAATGGCAATGGAAAACAGACCAACCATACCGGTAATACGATCAACCAGTATTGAAAAGGCACCTTCAACTTTCTTGCCGCTGGGAGTACGGCGGGAAAGAAAACCTATTTTCGCCACATCACCACCAATCGCGCCGCCGGGAATTACCAGTGAGAAAAAATACCCCTTCATTGTTAACATCAGCGCTTCCATAAAGGAGACAGGAATACCCAATGCCCTGGCCAGTTTATACCACCGCCAGCTACAAACAACCATATGAAACACATACAATCCCATTGCTGGCAACAACCACCAGATATTGATGTGCTTCAGGTGGTCGACAAAACTGTCATAGTGTTTGTTGATCAACCAACTGATAATTGCCGCAGCTAGACCAATCCGAATAAGAAAAAAAAATATTTTTCTACCACGTCCTTTGGATGACTTGATTGCGTCGTCACATATCTCTTGTTTTATTGCCACAAAATCTTCACTTGTTTCCATGAATACCTTGTTGTTTTATTGCAGCGCTAGAATTGTGCGCCACATGTTGAAAATTTGTAATCATCGGAGTAAAGCGCCTGAAGGCGTCGTGCTGATAACATGCTGGCGGAGTAGACAATATTCAAGCTGGCACACTATAAATTATCCCAAAAGAACTTGTCTGGCGACGATTACCGTTGACGAGAACGACTGACGATTAGAGCTACTTCGACTCGTTGCCCGCTCTCGTCGCCGTTATCGTTTAACCGATTCCCCGCTTTCATACTTTTCACCCAAGCAGTAAAACTATTACGACAACCGCTGCGCTGACAACGGTAATCGCTCAGTTAATCCCGATTCGGGAAAGAGTGGGGTTACACAACAACGTAATGGTGCACTAGTTAGTGCCTGGCCGAAAATAAGCCAAGTCGTTCATCGACCGCTGTTTGGGTAATACGGGGTCAAACCTACACTTTATCATTTTATCTCTTTTGATTGCATTCCTGCAACTCACTTTCCAACAATGTGACACTCTTTTTAAGTTCTTTTTCTGACTTTAATCTATTTGTAAATTTATCCCTGGCCATGTTCAGTCCGCTAATTTTCACTCCGAAATTTGCTGCGATATTTCAGAATAATCTACAAAGAAAATTAATTAGAACCTTTTCGAAAAGGTTTGAGAGGTACTCAAACCT
>JAGYNC010000187.1 GCA_018400135.1 Victivallaceae bacterium | reverse complement strand
GGCGGGTGAATGGACTGGTTGACTTCCGTTTCCTGTTTTCCTCGTTATCATAAAAATTCTCACACCAAGGCACGGAAAAACGCAAAATAAAGACACTGAACATCAAGTGCGCTCCGAACTTGTAAAATCACCGCCTTCCGAGTTCCGGATTCTTCGCGGCAAGTTGATTGAAAGTTTCGCGTTCAAGCGAGAGCAAAACGGTATCATCCACCGCGACTGCTCCGGCGGAACGCGCATCTCCGGTAATTACCGACAACTCCCCGAAAACACCGCCCCTCTGAAGCGTGAGCAAAGTCCGTTCGACATCGCCGACAATCCTGGTTGAAACCCTGACCTTGCCAGCGATGAGCACCAGCAAACTGCCGCCGTGATCGCCTTCCTCGAACACCGCTTCGCCAGCCTTGACTTCAAGCCGCTCGGCAGCCTCCGACACCAACTTCAGTTCCGCTTCCGTCAGTTCGCTGAAAAGCGGAATGTCATTGCCGATGTCTTCGAGATTAATCATGTTCGTTGCTCCTTGCCGTATTCGTACTCAGCGAAGTGCTACTCGTACTCTACCGGCACCGCACATCGCCGCCCCGTTCGATTACGACAACCGTTCCTTTAGCGCTCCACTGACAACGAACACGATTTTTCAACGTGACTCCGCGAAGCCAGTCGCGAAGAAGTACCGTGGGTTCTGCGGACATACTCGAACAAAAAAACCGTTGCCGCCTGCGCCGCATTAATTGATTCAAAATTGCCGGGCATAGGGATTGAAACACTTTCCGCGTCTATTGAAGCAACCCCTGAAGCCTCGTTACCAATCACAATTACTGAGCGCTCATAAAGTTCGGGCTTGTCAAACAAACTGGATTGTCCACGCGGAGAGCTCAGAAAAAAATGCTTAAAGCCACACTCTTCTGCCGTTGTCCGCATAGCTTCAAGATTAGCGAACTCGCGCAATCCCAAGGAAAATTGCGCAGCCAAAGCGGATCGTAACACCTTGGCATTAAAGGGATCGACCGAGCCGGAGGTAAACCAGATTCCGCTTAATCCGGCCGCTTTCGCGGTACGCAAAATAGTACCGAAATTACCTGGATCAGCAACCCGATCCAAGGCCAACACAAAATCGTCATCGGCACCAGGAACAAAATTCATTTCCGGACGCGCGGCAACAGCCATAATACCTTGAGCGTTCACGGTAACGGCAAAACGAGAGAAATCACGCACTGGAACGCAAAAAAACGGTTCCGCTATGGCAATCGTTGACGTAAAATTTTCGGAACAAACCACAAACTCTACTAAATCAGGGCGTGCCTCAAATAGCTCAGAACAACAACGAAGCCCCTCACAAACACAACTATCGTGCTTTTTACATCCATGTCTGGTATGCAGTGAGCGAATGAGTTTTTCTTGTTTTTTGCTAAGCGTTGCCATGCATTGTTCGCGACAAATGTGAACTTAGGATAAACTTTTTTACGAACCCTCTTCTTCCCCCGTCGGTGCCGAAGTGTGAGCCGATTCGGCAGCAATAACAGTACCGCTCTGCAAAAGGTTCAACAAAAATTCTGCCTGCCGTTTCCAAAAATCCAGAGACGCATCAAAGCCCATCGCTGCTCCCTGTGATTTCGTATTTGTCACTCTCTCCAAAAAACTCTTTGCGGCCTCCCGGTCAAGATATTGGGCGTGAATTCGTCCCGCAGAAAAATTGGCCTCATTCCTCAGCGCCTCAGGAATAAAACTGTTCCTGCCCAAAACGGCAAAACTTTCAGCCGCTTCCTTAAAATTGTTTTTTTTCTCATGAATATAGCCGGTTGCTAATTGTAAGCGCCAACGCATTTCATCGGGAATATCAGAAGCAATCAACAAGCGATATTGTTCAAGCGCATCATCGTATTTTCCCTCTTTCAGGTAAATACCGGCCAACCTGAGCCGCGCGCAAGAACTTGCAGGATAGCCGGAGTGTTGCTCCAGCGCGGCCAGAATAGCTGTTTCCGTATCAGCATTGTTCAAAGCTGCGGCTGCTTGCCTGGATGCGCTATCGCGCCAGGCTTTGACAGAGAAAAAGACAGTCACGGCAACAACAACAAACAACGCCAGCGCAATTATCTGTTTCCAGTAGGTAACCGCAAAATATTCAAACCGGTCAAAATCGTCAAACAGCATATCGCCAAGTTCGGCATCCAGCTTTTTGTTCTTTTGTTTTTTTCCTGTAGTCATGCTATCCAAACTCCATATTGACATAACTTGATTGCTATCATCTGAACACACTTTCTCAGAAGGCTTCTTTATGAGAAACGTCCTCCTGGTCAACCCGCCTCCTGGTCAACCCGCCTTTTGACGGATTGTTTTCCGACAACTGCGGCTTCGAGTAATCGAAAACGGAACATTACCCGATCGACAAAAATGCACTAATAGTGATTACATTAGACGATTTTATAAACAAATCAATCAGCGAGAGTTATTTTGTTTGTCGTATTCACTCATTAACAAAATTGAATGCAAAATTTTCACCAACATAGATTGACTTTTAACGGAATGCAACAAAATTTCAAGATAACAAAAACTATCAAATTTATCATGGATTCAGGATAACATTAAACCAGGGGTACAATTTCATAAATTGCTGTAAATAATTTTTTATTTATGGAATTGCCTCAAGAAAAAACAATATGAGTTTAATTATTGGCATTGAAAGTAGCTGCGATGAAACCGCAGCAGCCGTGGTGAAAGACGGTAATGAGGTATTGAGCAACTGTGTTGCTTCCCAAATTCGTCAACACGCAGAACATGGCGGGGTAGTCCCAGAACTTGCGGCACGCGAACACCTCAAAGCGCTGCATCCGGTGTTATCCCAAGCGCTACAGCAAGCCGGGGTTGGTTTTAACGAATTGGACGCTATCGCCGTCACCAGCGGCCCGGGGTTGATGCCCGCTCTTCTGGTTGGCTTGAGTTTTGCCAAAGGCCTGGCGGCGGGAAACAACCTGCCATTGATTGGTATCAATCATTGCATTGCGCATGTTTACGCGGCGTTTCTCAACGATAATTATGCGGCACTAATGTCAGCCTCCTCTTACCCCCTGCTTGCGCTGGTTGTTTCAGGCGGACACACCATATTATTACTGATTGAACAATCCGGCAAGGCCAGCGTTGTAGGAAGTACAATTGACGATGCCGCCGGCGAAGCATTGGACAAAGCGGCCAAAATGCTCGGACTCGGTTATCCGGGAGGCCCGATTATTCAATCAACTGCTGTTGGCGGCGACTCCCAAAAATATCATTTCCCCCGCTCCCTGACCGGCAGTGCCGGTAAGGCATTGGCTCCGGCTCATCGGTTCAACTTCAGCTTCAGTGGGGTCAAAACCGCACTACTCTATCATATCCGCAATCATACTGAAAATGGCATAACGTTACAGCAACAGCATTTGCGCGACACTGCTGCGGCGTTTCAGGAAGCGATAATAGATGTGCTTTGCCGCAAAACCATTGATGCCGTCGAATACTTCAAAGCAAAATCTCTCGTCGTTTGCGGCGGAGTCGCCTGCAACACGGTTTTGCGCGACCGGATGCAACAAGATTTGCCGTCTTCCGCCGCACTGCATTTGGCTGAACGGCAATACTGCGGCGACAATGCGGCAATGGTTGCGGGCATGGCTCGCCATCATCTATTAAGAGGCGAGTTTATGCGACCCGACGGTGATGCTTTCTCGCGTCTCCCTCCCATTACCCATATTCCCTTTACTCCGAAAACTACGTGAACACTAGTTTAGTCTCCCGAATGCGTAATAAATTAGATAATTTTACGATTTTTTTGTTGAAGCGCCTTTAAAGTGTTGACAAATCAATTTAATCCAATATAATACACGGAAAATTCTCAATCTACAAAAAAAAGGAGCATCAATATCATGGGAACTATTTGTCCATATTGCAATATTGAAGTTAGTGAAAATGCCATTGAAGCAGATGACGGTTGCTGTCCGGAGTGTGGCTCAATTATCAGCGTTACTTCTATCTTCGGCGATCAGGAAAAAGTCAGTGAATTCGAGGGAGATGATATAGATATCGTTGAAGAAGAAGATAGTGATTTCATTGATGACGATGAGTTGCCTGACGAGTTGCTGGATGACGAAATGGATTTTTCGGGCTTTGATGACGAGGATGATGACAGCTATTAAAAATTTTGAGTTTAAAATTGGTTTCGGATTGCGGGTTTAGGCCGCTGCCAAAGTCGATTATGATTTACTTTAGTCGTCTATGCCTGCTACAACGTCCTCAGGTCACGAGAAAATTTGGCAGCCTTGAGCGTATTCTGCATCAGCATGGCAATGGTCATAGGCCCGACACCACCGGGGACAGGGGTTATCATTGATGCTTTGTTGGCGACTTCATCAAATTGCACATCTCCAACGAGACGGTATCCCTTTGCGGCAACTGAATCCGTTATGCGATTGATTCCCACGTCAATAATCACCGCGCCGGGCTTAACCATATCGGCCGTGACAAACTCAGGACGGCCAATGGCGGCAATTAAGATATCAGCCTGTCGGGTTATGGTTGTCGGGTCTGTTGTACCGGAATGAACGCACGTAACAGTGGCATTGGCCCCTGCTGTCTTTTGTATCAGCAACGCCAACAAAGGCTTACCGACAATGTTTGATCTGCCGATTATAACCGCGTGTTTCCCGCGTGGATTTATTCCGCTTCGTTCAAGCAGAACAAGCACGCCATATGGTGTACACGGGAAGAAACCATCTTGTTTGCCAATCAACATTTTTCCGACATTTTCAGGATGGAAGCAGTCAACATCCTTACCTGGATTAATAGCGGCGACCACAGCTTCCTGGTCAATGTGGGCAGGCAGTGGGAATTGAACCAGAATACCATGAATTATTGACTCCCGGTTTAATTTGGTAATCAATTGAAGTAATTCTTGCTGTGAAGTTTTTTCAGGCAGAATGTGTTGTTCGGAATAGATACCGAGTTCCCGGCACTTCCGCACTTTCATGCCAACGTAGACTTGCGATGCCGGATTATCTCCAATCAGAACCACCGCCAGGCCGGGTTGAAAATTATAATCACGGGCCAATCCGGCCACCTCACGCGCCGTCTCGTTATTCAACTGCGTAGCAATTTGCTTCCCATTAATGATAGTTGCTGACATATAAAACCTCTATTACAGTCGTGTGGTTAACATTATCACGTTGCTCCGATTCCACCAAACGTATACTCTATAAGGGTGAAACAAAACGCGGAACTATTTCAAAAAATACCAACTACAATACGGCCGGGACGGATAAAAGCAACCGTCGATTTGTTTGGAGGGCGAGGCTACGACACCCGATT
>JAGYNC010000186.1 GCA_018400135.1 Victivallaceae bacterium | reverse complement strand
TCAAGAGTACCGAGACGGCGATTTCACAGAACACAAGGCTGTTTTGGGACGGGGTCGATCCCGAACCAAAGGTGAGGCATTACAGCAAATTTTATTTAGCGCACGCAAAATAAAATTTCTGCGTTTGATTTTTTACTGCAACTGCAATAACTTGATTGTGCGGAATCAACCGATAAATGAAAAATGCCGGAAATTTACCGGAACTTATGGCAATCACCAGACTGAAGGAAATATATGACGGGCAATTATCTGACACAAACTCAGGAATTAAGACAGGAACAAGTTCTGGCGCCACAACAGCTCCAATCTCTTGAAATTCTGCTGGCCCCACTGCTTGAACTACAGGAGAAATTGAATCAGGAACTGGAACGCAATCCGGTTATTGAACAAGAAAAGAATGCTATCGAAGAGCCTTCAGGTGATCCTTTGGCTTCAGTTGAACGCAGTGCCGACAATGACGAATCCTCGAGCAAAGAGGACGAAAACGACATTTCTGAATTATTGCAACTGGCGGATTCGTGGCACGATTATCTGCCGCCTGCACATGCCCGCAATGACTATTCTTCGGAGGATCAGGAGAAACGGGAACACATGTTCAATTCGCTCGTTGAACAGCCGTCGCTACAGGACTATTTGCTTGAACAGTTGCGATTTGCCGCCGTTTCCCCCAAAGTGACAGCTGTTGCCGAAGTTGTTATAGGGAGTATTGATGCCTCCGGTTATCTGCGGACTCATCCGGCTGATATCGCTATGACCACCGAAACAACTCTATCGAAAGTGGAACAGGCCATCGTACTGGTTCAATCTTTTGATCCACCGGGTATCGGCGCGCGTGACCTTAAAGAGTGCCTATTGCTGCAAATCAACCGTGCCGACGGTGATACCCTTTTGTTGGAGCTGGTGGAAAAACATCTTGAGGAGTTGGGCCGTAATCGGCTGCCACAAATCGCTAGAGCAATGCGCGTACCAATCCATAAACTTAATAATATCATCAGTAAGCTGAAAACATTCAACCCGTTCCCCGGTTCGTCAATTTCTCCGGAGCAACCGGTTTTTGTTATTCCTGAAGTGACAGTCACCAAAGAAAGTGGTGAGTATATTATCAATGCGAATGACAATTACCTGCCTCGACTGCGGCTGTCAAGCCGCTATCTCGAAATGCTTGAAAACCCCGAAACTCCTACCGAAACCAAGTCGTATATCAAAGAGAAACTGTTGAATGCCAAAATGCTTTTGAGAAGCATCGAACAACGTCAGAGTACCATCAAGAAAATAGCACGGGTGATAATCGATACCCAACGAGATTTTCTTGAGCAGGGAGTTGAATATTTGCGCCCGCTGACCATGGCACAAGTAGCCGATAACCTAAAATTACATGAAACCACGATCAGCCGGGCTATTGCTAATAAATATTTAAAAACACCGCTGGGTTTGTTCGAATTCAAATTCTTCTTCAGTGGCGGCTACCAGTCAGAGTCCGGTGAGGCGGTTTCATCCCGAAGCATTAAAGAGAAAATTAAGGAGCTGATTGCCAATGATGACAACGCGAAACCGTTGTCCGACAGCAAAATTTCGCAAATACTGAAAGATGAAGGTCTGGCCGTGGCCAGGCGTACCGTGGCCAAGTATCGCGAAGAATCGGGTATTCCAGCGTCCAACCTGCGTAAGCAATACTCCGGCTGATGACTGGCCGCAAAAAAGATGTATCACATTAATAAAAAGAGCTTATGAAACCACCACCGGATTGTGCAGAAAACTCCGTAAAAATTACCCCGTTCAGGCGCTGCCTCAAGACAATACCGTTTTTTGCAAAAAAAAACCAAAAACAAAAATCCCGGAATAGTACATCCGGGATTAATTGTGGTTATCTGTTGCTGCTTTTTATTTTCTGCGTCGCGTTTTCCTTTGCCTTCAGAACATTTGTCTGTAATCGCGAAATCAGCAGAATACATCGGGAGGTGGGAGATAAGTTTGCGCCCTTTTTTGTCGAAAGCGCCATTATGTATGCCTATAGTCGTGATGTCGCCGACGGTATCGGTATTCCCAAGCATGACTCACAACTGGTAGGCACAAAACCATACCGTACCTGCGAACAGATGTCTCTTGGGCTGGAATACTTCCTCGGCTGGGGGATAAGGCTGGGACGACTTTTCGTTCCTGCCCTGAAAAACAACCAAAATCCCGGAGCTTACGAAGATAATCCGGCAACAACTGCCTGGATGCGGGGACAGATTCGCCTTTGGACTTGTCTAACTTCAGGCATTGTGTTTTTGTGGCTGATCTGGTTGGGTGCGCCCTGGTTCTTCGCGTTACTTGGCGGCCTGTTACATGGTGTAACCCCGGCGGCCGTTGCCAGACATACTGGACAGGATATCCTGAGAGGTGAGTTCGGGTTGCCATTCATAGCTGCAGCATTTGCACTCTTCCAACTTGCGTTGCGACGCAAAAATCCGGTCTGGCCCCTGCTAATGGGGATAATGGTGTTTTGCTCGTCCGCATTCTGGGATGCCACACAACTCGTCTTCGGTATTTGGGGTTGCTTTGAACTATTGCGTTATCTGCGAGGGATTACTCCGGAAACCGGAAGACGCAACCTCTATATAGTCATCTATATTGCCCAGGTTTTAGCGGCAATGCTGGTGCCCTACAATTTGGCGCACGGCGTTATTCTATCTCCCGTTATTATAGCAGTCTGGCCGACGCTGCTGTTGGTCTCTTTTCTCAAGCCATTGCGGTGGAAACGTCGAATGGTAATAGTGGCTTTGGTCTCAATTCTGTCTGTTGCTGTCTGGCAGGCAGTTTCATTCCATAGTTCCTTTGCTGACAATTATCGGCATTTCAGGCGGCTGGCGATTGCCAAACTGGTCCATTTAAATGTCAAACCGGCAAATCCTGATTTTTTGGACTTTGAGCAGCGTTTTTTGTGGACACCAGGTCTTGACTCCGCCACCTGGCAAGGCACGAAATCATTATACCCTGTAGCATTCTGGGCTTTAGTCGGCTTAAGTATCTTATGCTTGCTTTCTGGTCGTTTTCGCTCTGTGCTGCTGCGGCATGAAGCTGATTTGTGGCTGCCGCTGGGATTGACTCTGTTCTGGTTTATTTTTTATTTGTTTTTTGTTCGCTTTCATGTTTTCTGCGCACTCTTCCTGTGCGTAGCTTTGCCTTTATTGCTGGGTTATATTTATAAGAAATTGCCACTTTTCAGCTATAGTCGAACCTGGTTAATATTTCTGGTAGTCGTCATTTTCACTCGCGAGTTTTATATCTCCGGACGCTTACGGCGAAGGTATCCGGAGCATTTTTTGCGTGAAACCGCGCAATTGATTCGCTGGTTGCGTCAGGCGGACATTTCCGGACGGGTGGCGCTGGCCGATCTTTCGCTTTCGCCGCTACTCAAAGGATATTGTCATGCAGCCATTATCGTCCAACCCAAATTTGAACTGGCTAAAACCCGAAAAAACGTCAAAGAGTATGTCAATTTGATGTTTCACGGTTCCGAAAAGGAGTTTGCCGCATATTGCGCTAAACATCAGGTTGAACTAATGATTTTTACCCACGGGACGACCGGCCCGCTTCATCCGCGTTCCTACCGTTACATGGCGAACGCAAAAAAGTTGCGCCCTGACTCCGTTGCCTGGTTAATGGATCGTAATCAGCAACGGCTCCGGCATTTTTTCCCGGTATCACCGCCAATAAAAATGCCGGATATTTCAACCCGTTATCAGGTATTTAGATTTATTACTCCGCAACAAAAAACACAGGCTGCCTGTTCCGCCGAGCTGGCGCTTCAGTCTCTCCGTGAAGGCAAACGGGAACTGGCTGCACGTTTGGCGTTGGCTGCCTGGCGAATTGATCCGTTGTCGCCCGCTACCTATCTGGCCTATTATAAGGCTTATGGGACTCCTCCCAAACTCGCGCCGGGCGACGGATTATTTGTCCGCGCCCAGAGCAAATAGAAACACTCAGGGATAAGCTATGAAACAGCACAAGACGAGAAAAAACGGTTTGCTACGAATACTTTATTATATCCTGACAGTCGGCGGCGTTGTTTATGGAGTTGGTTTGATAGTTGTTTTGTTTTTTGCCGACAATATCATCTTCCAGCCTCCCCCGACAACTTATTCACTTGAACCACCTTTTTTTCAATTACGCAAACAAAATGACAATTTAGTCTGTGTACGTTATCTCAGGAATCCGGATGCGCGTTATACCATTCTCTACAGCCACGGCAACGCCGAGGATATCGGCGAATTGACGGAAGCACTTGAAGCGTTTCACGCCCATGGCTATGCTATTATCACCTATGATTATAGTGGATACGGCATGAGCTCCGGCAAGCCATCGGAAAAGGCAGCTTATTCCGATATCATAACTATTTATAACTACCTGATTGAACGTGAACAGCTGCGTCCCGACCAAATCGTTGTTTTCGGCAGGTCTGTCGGTGGCGGCCCGAGCGTTGAACTGGCATCAACCAAACCCGTTGGCGCGCTCGTGCTTGAAAGCGCGTTTATGTCGGCCTTCCGCGTTCTCACTCAAATTGGAATATTTCCTCTGGATAAGTTCGATAATATTCGAAAAATACCTTCAGTAGCTTCTCCAGTGCTGATTATTCACGGCCGAATGGACGAAATTATCCCCTTCAGCCATGGCCAGGCGCTTTATGATCGGATCACCTCCCCGAAAATGCGGCTATGGGTGGACTCCGCACACCATAACGATGTTATGTGGGTGGCAGGAAAAGCCTATTGGAACTCGCTGGCTAAATTTGTTGATTCCCTGTAATCATGTCATCGATCGGTTAAAATACACCATCTTTAGATGGCAAACATCCTATTTTTTGCCACTTATTCATAAATTATTATCCGATAAGAGATTGCAAGATAATAATGATATGTGTGCATAAATAAGTTACAACGTTTTTTTAATTGTCGTCAGTGGGTAAATATAATTGTCGCGTGACGGTCATGATCCGACGCGATGAAATCAGCACCCGGTGCCGGTAAGTCGCTTTCGCTTCAGAACCGATGAAAACAGATAGAGAGGGGGACTTCATACCCCTCTTTTTTTTAGAATGATCATGACAGTCAGCGCATTCCTGTTCGTGTAGCCGGTTTATTTTCCCACCAAATTGTTACGCATCCAATGGCAAAAATGTTCCATAAGGCTATGAGTAAAAAATCATAGGAGTTGTGGTCAGGACTTGACTGCTTCTTCCGGTACTATAACACAGAAAGAATACAGCAATCGCTTGAATATGCCACCCCCTACGAGTTATATTACGGTAAAGAAGCGGTAGCAGATGTTGCCTAAGTCGGAGAGCG
>JAGYNC010000185.1 GCA_018400135.1 Victivallaceae bacterium | reverse complement strand
TCCTCGGGTGTCGTAGCCTCGACCCCACCCAAAGCGTGAGGCATTACCCTGTTTTGTGGTTTTATTTCTCAATAAAAAAACATACCAAGCCGCGCAGATCATGCCGCGCGGCTTGGTATTTACGGTATCTTCGGTTGTTCTCTATTTCAAGACGGTTTTCTGAACGAGTGCCACCACGTTTTTCGGGATCGGCACATAATGCATGTCCAACGCGGCCTTTGCTCCGGTGGTAAAACACCAGTTGAAATAGTTCTTCATAGCTTCACGCATGCCCGGGGCGGCATCCTTGCGGATCAGGATATAGGTTACGCCCGTAATCGGCCACGAATTCTTGCCGGGCTGATAGGTGAGTACCATATAGAATCCGGGGGCGTTCTTCCAGTCGGCATTGGCGGCGGCGGCGGAAAAGCTTTCGACGCCTGGAGCAACGAACTCGCCTGCCTGAGTCTTGAGTTGTACCGTTGCGAGTTTCGCCTCGGTCGCATAGGTGTATTCGGTGTAGCCGATACTGCCGCGGATTCTGGCCACGTTGTTGCAAACTCCCGGGTTTTTCTGTCCGCCGATTCCGACCGGCCAGTTCACGGAGGGACCGCATCCCACTTTTTCTTCCCATTCTCTGGATATTTTAGAGAGATAGTTGGTGAAGATAAAGCTTGTTCCGCTCGAGTCGGCACGGCGCACCACGTTGATACTTATGCCGGGGAGTTTCAATCCCGGGTTTAATGCCTTGATTCGGGCGTCATCCCAGCGGGTAATTTTTCCCAGATAGATATCGGCCACCGCGGCATTGTCCAGTTTCAACTCGTTGTTTTTGATTCCCGGAATATTCACGATCACCACCACGCCGCCGGTAAGCATCGGGAACTGTTGAAGACCATCCTTCTTTTGTTCCTCGAGCGTCAGCGGATTGTCGGTTCCTGCGAAGTCCACAGTCTTTTTTCGAATCTGGTTGATTCCCGCTCCGGAGCCGATACTCTGATAGTTTACTGTAACCCCTGGAGTACTTTGAGTGTAGCTGTAGGTCCAGTTCTGATAGACTGGTGCCGGGAAACTTGCGCCGGCTCCATTGATGGTTGTTTGTGCTTCAATACTTTCTCCGGAAAGTGCTGCCACTCCGATAACTGCTGCGGTTAACATCCTTTTCATGATCATCTGTTCCTTGTTTTTTTACTCTTGTAGAGTGTGGTTTAAAGTACTTAAGTTATAAGTTTTTCAAGAAGGGATTATTTCGATTTATCCAGCATCATCTGCTGAAATCCCCATTGATTGGAATCACCGGCTTTTTTCAGTGCCTTGTTTAAATTCAGGATATCGCCCTGAATGCCGTCAGTTATACCGGTTTCCGGGCGGGACACCTCGCATTGCGCAACCAGTATGAGCTGGGAGCGTTTGGTGGATTCCACTTCGGTTGAGAATGCCCACCCCAGGATGGGAATATCTTTCAAAAATGGAATGCCGGTAACACTGCGAACCACCTCTTTCTTTTCCAGGCCGCCGATGACAAAGCGATTGGATTTGTTGCTTATCATAACCTTGGAATCGACCGCACTGCCTTTGGCGATGCGCGGCGCGCCGGTTGACTGCCAGCCGATCAGCGAATCATTATGCATGGTAATGTTGAGAATGGTATTTTCGGTACAGACGGAAGGTGAAACCGTAATTTTAAACCCGTAGGCGGCCGGTGAGGCTTTGACAAATATCTTGTTGCCTTTATCAATCGTCATGCCTACGCCGCTGTTCCAGCTTTTTTGCTCTGACCAGGAGTAGGATTTGAATTGCGACCAGTCATCAGTACTGGTTAACGCGGTATCACCTTTGTTTTCCACTCCCTTATAGAGGGCGAACCCGCCGGCTTCCACTTCCGCGCCGTAGTTGGCGCCATTTTTGGTGAAGGAAAGCGAAGTATCATCCAACTTCAAATAATAACGGGTGATATTTGAAGAGTCGGTAGATTTGGTAACGGTCATGGTGGCAGTTACCGCATCAGTGGTTGAAATACCGCCGCCGGTCAGCAGAATTGGCGTGCCACCGGTATCATAGGCCTTGAATGCGTAGCAACCTTTTGCCGAGGATGAAGCAGAGGAAGTATAGAGTACAAACTTCTTCTGGTTGAGGGCGATATATTCCGGCCCGAACGTTTCGCTTTGGATTTTCTCTGAGGAATCGATGTTGAAGATGTTTGTTTTGCGCTCGATATAGCCGGTTTTGTTGTTCCGAACCACCAGATCACCGGAAGTTACAACCTTGGCATGTCCTTTTGCCGCCAGGAAATCCAGATACTTGGAGTTCCACTTCGGATTAAGGTTGAACAGTTGGGTTTTGCTGGAGCCTTCCGGCGACACATTGCCGGCCATAGTGGAAGTCCAATTGCTGCGGTAACGTCCGCCAAGAGAGAGGAGGTCCGCGCCACCGTTGTTCTTCCACGCCTGAAAATCCAGCCCGAGTTTTCCATCGTTTTCGGCGTTTACTTCGTAGACGGCATATTTCAGGGTAATTTCAGGACGGGGAATGTCGTATTGCCGGATCATGTATTCGATATTTTTTCTGCTGTATTGTGGGGTATAGAAGAACACGCAGTTGAGGTGTGGGTCATAATACACCTTGTCCTTACCGCTCTGTAATTCGTAAGCTTCATTCTTCATGTTGGCCCCGACCTTTCCAACCATGTCGGCTAACTGTCCAGCGTTACTGTAAGAAGGGAAGTAGAAGTAGGTCAACTGTCCTGAAGAAGAGCTCATTTTCGGCTGATCAAGCTTGGCAACAACCTCGTCAAGACTCATGCCGTTTTCATGTCCCTTGAAGCGGAACTCTTCCGCGGAAACGACAATGATTGCCGTGCCGTCGTTGAATTTCAGGCACTCCACGGTGGTGTTGTCGCCGTCAATGCGTTTTGCCTGCACCGCCTCGCGGATATAGGGACGCATTTCATAGGGATCGGCGTGTTTCAGCACGTAAGTTTTGGTGATGACGTAAGGGTCGTTGTTGTCCCGCACGAAATGTACGGTGTCAGTTTCCTTGTCCACATCAACCTTGAGCCAGGCTTGAACCTGGGATTTCTCGTAAGCGT
This sequence comes from Victivallaceae bacterium, assembly GCA_018400135.1. Taxonomy (GTDB): domain Bacteria; phylum Verrucomicrobiota; class Lentisphaeria; order Victivallales; family Victivallaceae; genus M55B135. Next base: position 2,310 of record JAGYNC010000185.1, on the reverse strand, counting down.
CGGTAGGTGTGGTGTTATTGGCGCGGGGGACACCGCCTGCCTGCCCGTAGCTCAGCACGGTTGTTCCGAGCAGTATTCCGGTTGCTAACCATTTTCCATTGTTATTCATCATTTGTTGATCTCCTTTATATTCAGGTTTAATCGTTATTTATTCGCGTTTTCATGTTCCGGAGCGGACATGTCGGTTGCGGCGATGACGCGTCCGGCGAATTCTGACATTGATGACTCCGGGTGTACCAATTCAGCCTTGGCAGTGACGAAGAAGAGGGTTTTCGCCTTGCTGGTGGTGGTGGTGCCGAAGATGTATTTCAATACCGGCAGCTCGCAGAGGAATGGGATACCGATGGTCTCCTCGACTTCGTTTTCCTGCTGCCAGGTTGCCAGCAGTTTTTCCGTCTTCATCGCCAGAGTAAGATCGGAGTCCACCACGCTGGATTCAGTCAGTTCATTGCCAAAGTTGTTTCTTTCGACCACGGAATTTATAACCATGTTGTAATCAAACAGCACACTGCCGCCCAAGGCGTTTTCATAGGCGTTTTTGTCGTAGGGCAATTCGCCACTTTTACCCGTCAAATTTTTTGGTGCCTGAAAACAAATAGTTGGGTTTTTGATATTAAGCCCGAAAGACGCGTCAGACCCGACCAGTACCGACGACCGGTCGTTTTCGGCATCTTTCACCAGATTCTGATATTCCGGCGAGAATTTTATACTGTAGGTGCCCACCTTGTTAATCATGGTTAAACTGGCGGTAGCGCTGATTTGCGCTTTCCCGGACTGCTGCAGTACCCGCACAAAACTCATGTCGAACTGTGGTGCCACGAAGAACCCGCCGTAACCATAAGAAAAGTTACTGAAGATGTCCATCGAATTCTGCAACAGTGAATCGACAAGTTGTTCGCTCCCGAGCAGATTAAAGGATTCCAGACCGGCGGAGAAGAGATTAAGCCCCGGGCCGTTCTTCCAGGCCAGATAGTCAATACCGATATCACGCAGCGTACTTTCCCGCAACTCATAGACTTTGACATCAATTCTGACCTGCGGCACCGGACGGTCTAGCTGCTTAGCCCATTTCAGCACGGTTCCGCCGTCCGACTTGGAGTCCTTCCAGTAGATGATGTTGGAATCCTGATTCCGGTAGACGATACCGTCGCCACTCTTGACCGCCTTGTTCAGGAGGTAGACCATTTCGTCTGCCGAACGGTGTTTGGGGTTGTAGGAGAAGCGGTAAATGCCGGTGCCTTCCAGTGTTGAACCGAATTCATCCTTTTTGGAGGGACGATCCATTTTGACAATCATGTCATCCACATACGGCATCATTTCCGAGGCGGTTGTTACCACCAGATATTGTTCCTTCTTTGCTTTGTAATTGAAGCGTTCGACGCTGGAGTTGACGTTGTAGCGTTTCACCGCGCCGAGCACCCAGGGTGTCAGATCATTCGCCCGGACATGTTTCAACTCGTAGACTTTGGTTACCATGTACGATTGCGCGTCGTCCTGTTTAAAACGGATTTTGCGCACCTTTTCTGCGGCATTAATGTTGTATGACGGCGCTGCCGCGAGCGTCAGTCCGGCGAGCATTGCCAAAGCTGTTCGATTCATTACGAATTCTCCTTTATTACATTAGAGTTTACATTTTCCGGAATTGCCATCAATCCGAATTGAGACCCAACCGGGAGGGCGACATGCACGCAAGATAATCTTGCGCATTTTGTTCTCTTCTCATTCACCATAAGCGTTTGCTCCTTTGTTTTGGTGTTGTTTTTTGGCTGACGCAACCATTGTGCCATGCCGGCGGATTTCCGCTTTACATCATCTATTATAACTGGCGAATGTTAGAGAATAGTGAGAAAAAAAATAGTTATTGATGAAATATGAAGAATAGAGAAAAGGGGAAGATTAACCATATAGTGCATTTAGAAAATGTAGGGAATTGGAATGAAAAATGAAGAATGAAGAATCGGAGAAAGGAAGGAGGGAGAAGGAAGGAGGGAAGAAGAGTTAACCACATAGAACATGCAGCGCGATGCAATACGTCCGAATCAGACGAATTTCGCGAAATTCCGGACACAATTCGCCTGTCGCCCCTATAACATATTTGTCATCAACAAGATAGCTGGTTATCTATGCCGCTTGGACAACGCATTTGCGTGCCAAGGCAGCCTTGATGCTCTGGGATCGTTTTTCGTATTCCCGTTTCTTCGCCTGCAATACCGCCCCCAGTTTTTGCAGATTGCGTCCCAGAACCGCCATTGATACATAACGGCGAAAGCCCCGTTCGCCGCGATCCGGGCAGCGGTCGAGGCCGTGATT
>JAGYNC010000184.1 GCA_018400135.1 Victivallaceae bacterium | reverse complement strand
ACAGGGACAGGGACAGGGACAGGGAAAGGGAAAGGGAAAGGGAATAGGGTAAAATTTAGACATAGACAGGATAACGGGATGCGGGGATAAGAAGAAACAAGGAGTATGTAAACTTTTTTGTGTAAATGGCCAGAGGTAGTAACTTAAAGATTCAACGAATCGAAATGAGATCACCATGGCCGTTTACACAAAATAGCCATCTTTTTCCGTACTTTGTCCGGTGACTCCAGGTTACGCCATGCCGGTGACATCAAAATTATACCAAATCAAGTAATGCCTCACTCTTTCCTTTGGGACGACCCCACCCAAAGAGTGAGGGATTACCAAATCAACACAGAAAATATGACAGCAGCAAAAAATAGCTTTACCCCGAGTGATATCCCTGCTGAGCCCGGAGTGTACATTTTTCGTGATCTTTTCGGTAATATTATCTATGTCGGGAAAGCAGTTAATCTCCGTAAACGGATGCAGCACTATTTCCGTCCGTCCGCCCAACGGCGCGCGGATCCCCGGTTGCGCTCGCTTATCAATAGTATTGCGTCGTGGGAGTTCCATCAGGTTAAAAGTGACGATGAAGCGCTGATCCTTGAATCTCGCCTGATTAAACAATATGCGCCGCACTACAACATTTTGATGCGGGACGATAAACGTTTTTTGCTGATAAAGATAAATCCGGAGGAACCATTTCCACGACTCCGCCTGACCCGCATTAGACGAAATGATTCTTGTCGCTATTTTGGACCGTTTCCACATGGACGTGCACTGAAATCGATGCTGGAATTTCTCAATGCCTATTTTCGTTTACGTACTTGTTCCGCGATTCATCCGTCAATGGCAGACCGCAAGCATTGTCTCAAAAAAAGCATTAAAACCTGTTCCGCTCCATGTGTCAAAAAAATTTCCGAAATGGATTATCGGCAGCAAGTGGCCAGAATGCTCGAGTTGCTTGAGGGTAATGTAACTCCTCTGGTCGCCGAGCTTGAAGCAAAAATGAAACAGGCAGCGAGTGGGAAGTGTTTTGAAAAAGCAGCTAAATTGCGGGATGTTATAAGTAACATAACCTGGGTGTTTGGCAGCAAGCCTCGTTCTTTTCGTTTTGCAACATTACCTTCTCCGAGGAGGGGCGCAGTGGCAGAACTTGGAAAACTGCTACAAATTTCACCGCCAAAAATAATTGAAGGATTCGATATTTCCAATATTTTCGGAACGTTTGCAGTGGGGAGCATGGTGCGTTTTGAGGATGGAGCGCCGGCCCGTAGTCGATATCGCAGATTCCGGATTCGCGGGGTTGATCAGATTGACGATTTTGCGATGATGGGAGAAATTATCAGGCGGCGCTATCAAACAAAATCGAACTCCGCCGCCAGCGTTGAATTACCGGATCTCATTTTGGTTGATGGCGGCAAAGGACAACTCACGGCGGCAATCCAATCGCTGGCGGATAGCGGTTATTCATCGGCAAATATAATTGGTTTGGCAAAGAAAAATGAAGAGATATTTGTTCCCGACCAATCGGAACCGATAGTGATTGAACCCTCCTCTGCAGCATTGAAATTGCTTCAAGCGATTCGGGACGAAGCACATCGTTTTGCTATTGACTATCATCGCCGTTTACGTGATAAAAAGATTGCCGAGTCTCAACTTGATGAGATGCCCGGCATTGGTCCGGAGCGCAAGAAAAAACTGCTGCGGGAATTTGGTTCAGTTAAACAACTCACGCAGACCACGGCAGAGGAAATTGTTCAAAGAGTTCCTGGTATTGGACAGACTTTCGCGGACAAACTAGTTCTATTTCTGCAGGATAAAAAGTTATAATTAGTGCCGACGAAAAAGGACTTTTTCGTTCATGCCTTGGGTGATATTCATATCGCCCATCGGCCTGAACAAAAAAATCCAAATCATAATTTAACTTGTCCAACCCGAAATTTTCAGCTTCACAGAACACGAGGCTGTGTAGTATTGACCCCGCTCCAAAGGAAAGAGTGAGACCTTACCGAACAGGGAAATTTTGGAATACTGTTTACCACCGAGGACACTGAGGCACAGAGGAATTTTGAGGTTTGCACGAATCCGTGATTGCTTGCTGCGCCGCAATCACATATTCGCGCGAACGGCTTTTAAGCAAAGAGGAGAGCCAATCCAAATCTCTGGATTATCCTCAATGCGGCGTTGCGTGAGTGGCAGGAACGCCTCCGGCGTTGCCACACTCACGCAACACTCTGATCTCTCTTTCTCGGTGCCTCGGTGTCCTCTGTGGTAAAGCTTCTTTTGATCCCGATAGCGATTTCGATGGAATATCTCTACACTTCCTACTGTCCTATATGGTTAATCTCCCTCTCCCCATCCCCCAATTTTTCATTTTGCATTTTTCATTCCCATTGCGTTCTTCATGGTCAAAATACTGGCAGTATCAGAAAAATGCACAAATTTATTTCCGGAAACTTTCGGAGTAAGCTTTCCTGCGTAAATAACGGCACCGGGTTCAACATTCGGCGCAATTTTGCTGAATGTCTCAATATTTTTTGCAAATTCGCGGTTAAAAGTCATTGCAGATTTTATTTCGACCGGAATTAATTGTCGGCCTTTTTTGAAAATCAGGTCTATTTCATATCCTTTGCTGTCCCGGAAGAAAAACAGATTGGGATCAGCTCCGGCATTCAACCTTGCTTTCAAGGCTTCAATTACCACCATGTTTTCAAACAAATTGCCGCGCAAAGGGTCCCGGCTGACTTGTTCTGCCGTTTCCAGTCCCAGCAAATAGGCGGCGAGACCAACTTCCGTGAAGAATATTTTAGGAGATTTAATAATCCGCTTACCAAAATTTTCAAAATATGGCGGCAGGCGGAAGATGACGAAAGAAGCCTCTAAAACCGACAACCACTCTTTGAGGGTAGAACCCGATACTCCGACATCATCGGCCATAGAATGCAGGTTTACGACTTGTCCAATCCTGCCGGCGAGCAATCGCATAAAATTTTCAAAGGCAATCAGGCTCTTTACATTTATCATCTGTCGGACATCGCGTTCGATATATGTTTGGAAATAATTGCGGTAAAGTCTGGTTGGATTCAGGTTTTTCTGATAAATTTGCGGCATAAATCCGCGGTATATAAAGCTGTCACGGTCAATTTCAGCCGTGTTGTTATCTTTCAGTTCTTCTATAGACAACGGTAACAGACTCAAAAGAGCAGTACGTCCGGCCAGAGACTGACTTACCGTTTCGTGCAATCTCACCTGATGACTGCCGGTCAAAATATATTGGCCGGATTGTGTCGCTTTGTCAGACAATGCCTGCAAATAAGAAAGGAGCTCGGGAACACGCTGGATTTCATCAATTATTACCGGTGCCGGATACTGTGAAAAAAAATCGTTAGGATCTTCTGTTGCCAGCTTTCTTATTTCAGGGATTTCAAGATTCGCATAGCAATAGTCAGGAAACTGCATCTGTGCCAGAGTCGTTTTCCCGGATTGACGAGGACCTATTATGGTTACTACCGGGTATTCTGCCGCGACTTGTGATAATTCTTGTTGTATTTTTCTGGTAAACATATAACAAACCTGATTTATTTTCCAAAATAGAATAGCACAAGTTGGTACAATTTTCAAGTTGTATTTTAAAATTGCGACGGCTAACCGGATTTCGCGGTAATGCCTCACTCTTTCCTCTTCAGGCTGCCACGGTGGACAGCCCGCCACGGACTTTGACCGTATGTTTTGAACATTCAATTCAAAAATGGTTCCAGGGCAAGGCGGTTATCCGGCCCGAAAGCTGACGTGGACGATCAACGCGACAAACAAGGAATCCGTGGTCGGCCAGGTTCGAGTGCGTGTCGATAAACGTTTCCAGATGCCGAATATCGTTGCCTCGTGGTGAATCAGTCCATTTGATCTCGATGGGTATCGTTTCATCGGGGGTCTCGATAATGGCATCTACTTCCGCGCCGGTGACTGTCCGCCAAGTGGAAAGTTTGCAGGCGCGCCCGTGGTATTGGCAACGATGGTACAATTCAGTCATGACAAACTGCTCGAACAGGTGTCCCGGGTCAAGGCACAGCAGTGAATCGTTCAACGGCAGCTCGGCCAGGACATTGCGGATACCTTGGTCGCAGATGAAGAATCGGGGCGCCGTCATGATCTTCTTGCGACTCGCGCCAAATGCCGAAACTCTCAATCCCAAGTACGTATCTTCTAGTATCTGGTAATAGTTCTTAACCGTATTTACCGATATACCGATGGCATTGGCCAGTTTCGAATAATTCACCACCTGACCGGATTCCAGAGCTGCCAGTTTCAGAAATTGAAGGAACGCCCCCATGTCATTGACCACGTTTTCCTTGCGGATTTCATTTTCAATATACAACTCGGTATATGCAGCGAGTGTGGCTTTCCAGGTCTCCAGCGATTCATTATACAAACCAGGAAGGTTGCCGTAGATCAGCACCTCCGCCAATGGCCGACAGGGAAACCGTTGTTCGTCAAGCATATCCAATGGCAACAAAACCGCATCCCGCTGTTCAGCCTGCACCACCGGAGTCATCCGAAAAAGATGCACCCGTCCCGGTAGCAAATTTGCCGAATGTTTTTTTAATTGCCGTGCCGAACTCCCGGTCAAAAAAAAATCCAGTCGCCCCGGAGTCTCGTCAACCATATATTGAACATCATCGAACAAGGCGGGAACCTTCTGCACTTCGTCCACCACGACTGTGGTTCCCGGCTCCAGAGCCTCCAATTCCTGTAGAAATGCCGCCGAGTTCTTTTCATATTTGATCCTCTGACGTCTGTCCTGTAGATTTACGGCAAACAGTTTGTCGGTATTTGCCAAGCCGTGCTTGAGCATTGTCGATTTACCGGCTTGGCGTGGTCCAAGCAACAGTTTCACTTTGCCCCGGGATGATTGGCTGAAAATCTTGTTTTCGAGATGCCGCTGATAGTACATGTGACCTCCTGGCATTAATTTTCCTGTTTTATTCAACTAACTGCAAATATAGCGGTTTTTTTTGCTTGCCATTGAATAAAATAGCACTATCCGCATGGGTTTCAAGTAGCAAACACAATTTGCTTGACGCTGCAATCACATATTCGCGCGAACGGCTTTTAAGCAAAGAGGAGAGCCACTTCAAATCTCTGGATTATCCTCGATGCAAAGTTGCGGGAGTGGCAGGAACGCCTCCGGCGTTGCCACACTTCGCGCAACACTCTAACCTCTCTTTCTCGGTGCCTCTGTGTCCTCGGTGGTAAAAATCTTTTGATTACGATAGCGATTTCGATGGAATATCTCTACACTTCCTACATGATCTACATGGTTAATCTCCCCCCCTTCCTTTCTCCTCCTTTGTGTTCTTTGTGCCTTTGTGTGAGACAATTCCCCATTCTCCCTTTTTCCCCGTTAGTGTCGGATTAGTGAAGATTAGTGGTTTCACTCCCCTCCCCTCATGCTTTATTTCTACCGTTTTAAAACCAGTC
>JAGYNC010000183.1 GCA_018400135.1 Victivallaceae bacterium | reverse complement strand
GGCAACGAAGTATTTTCCCGTGATCTGGTATATCCTTATCTCAAGACGATTTGCGATGATATCGATATAGACGCGGAACGGGTTATCGGTTGGGGTGTTCCAATTCAGGAACGCGACAAAGCCGGGGAAATCTGTATGACCATCCTGGGATTGAGGATGGGTGGCTACAGTAACGGCGTTAGTCGTCTTCATGGCTTAGTGGCGAGAAAAATGTGGCACCACCTCTGGCCGAATCACGGCAGAGATGAGATCCCCATCGGCCATGTCACTAACGGTGTGCATATTGCCAGTTGGGTTGGCGGGAGGATGCGTCAGGTTTATAATCGCTATCTTAACCTGGACTGGATGAGCAATCCCAATATTCGCGAACTGCGTAAAAAAGTTGCGGAAATTCCTGATGAAGAACTCTGGATGGCGCACGAGTTGTGTCGTCACAATCTGATCAGGAAGGCCAGACAGTTGATCTCGCGCGACGGTGAGTCCCACCGCCAACAGGGGGTTGAAATACTGCACGGTGAGTCCCTGCTGAGTCCCGGAGTCTTGACCATTGGATTTGCGCGTCGATTTGCCACTTATAAACGCGGGACACTTTTATTGCGCAATCAGGAAAGGTTACAGGCATTGCTCAGCAACCGGGAGCGTCCGATTCAACTTGTTTTCGCCGGCAAAGCGCATCCGGCGGATGAAGAAGGCAAAAAGCTTATTCAACAGTTGATGCAGTTTTCGCAATCACCGGAGGCGGCCAACAAGGTGGTTTTCCTTGAAGATTACGATATCGAGTTGGCAAAGACTATGGTTCAGGGGGTAGATGTTTGGCTCAACACGCCTCGACGCCCTCAGGAGGCCAGCGGGACTTCCGGTATGAAGGCGGCTGCAAACGGGGTGTTGAATTGTAGTATTCTCGACGGCTGGTGGGACGAAGCGTATAAGCCTGAGCGGGGGTGGGCGATTGGTGGCGATGATAATTATGATGATACCGAGGATTGCGACAACTTTGAATCCCATTCTCTCTTTAATTTACTGGAAAGGGAAATTATTCCCTCTTTTTATGCCCGCGAAGAGAGTGATTTGCCACGAAAATGGGTGGCAATGATGAAAGAGAGTATTGTTATGGCATTGGGTACTTTTTCCAGCACCAGAATGATTAAGCAGTATAATTATAAGTACTACAATCCGGCATTGCAGGAGTATGAGCGTCTGATGCATGACAAAGCCGCCGCTGCCCGTGCGCTGGTGAAACTGAAGTCGCACTATATCGACAATTTCGACAAAATTCACCTGTCTCAACCCGGAATAGATCATGATTTAACCGATGTTCATGTCGGCGATAAGTTTAAAATTTCGCTTGAGGCTTTTCTCAATGAACTTAAACCAGAAGAAATTGAAGTCAGTATCTATTATGGCAAGGTTAATCCTCACAATGAAATCGTTGCCGGCAATACTGAAGTTATGGAGTTGGTTGAAGACCGTGGCAAGGGACATTATCTTTATCAATATGAACTGCAATGCGCCCAGTCCGGAAGATTCGGTTTGACCGCGCGTGTCACTCCGCCCGGAAAGGCCTGGCGACACAGCATGCCCGGTTTTATCCGTTGGGCAGATACCGCTGAAGTTTAGTGCTCTGTAAAACTGAAAAAATAGGTTTAGATGCAAGTTCCCCGTCACTATAGGAGAATAGAAATTGAACATTAAAAAAGGTTCTCCAAGAATTCTAATAGTTACCCCCGAAATTACCTACTTGCCGTATGGTATGGGGAATATGTCTAATATGTTGCGTGCCAAGGCCGGTGGACTGGCCGATGTTTCCGCGTCCCTGGTTTCCGCGCTCTATCGGCAGGGCGCTGATGTTCACGTTGCTCTGCCGCATTATCGGCGAATGTTTAATATTGATGTCGGACGGTTGATCAGCCGTGAATTGCGTGTTTACATGAGTCATCTGTCGAACCACCGGATACACCTGGCGGAAGATCGTATTTTTTACTATCGCGATGCCGTGTACAGTGGATATGATGGCGACAGTTTTCGTTTTGCGATGGCTTTCCAGCGAGAGGTAATCAACAATATCATACCGGCGGTGGAACCAGATTTGATTCACTGCAACGACTGGATGACCGGATTGATTCCGGCAATGGCGCGGCGACTGGGGATTCCCTGCTTGTTTACCGTTCACAATATTCATACAATTAAAGTAATGCTGGATGCAGTGGAGGATCGCGGCATTGACGCGGCGGAATTCTGGAACAATCTTTACTACGAGCGAATGCCTCACAACTATGAAGAAAGTCGTTCGCTTAATCGGGTGGACTTACTCGCAAGTGGTGTTTTTGCTGCTCACTTCATTAATACTGTCAGTCCGACTTTTTTGCGCGAAATAGTGGACGGTAGACACTATTTTGTTCCTGAAAATATTCGACACGAGATGGCCGCAAAAGTTCTGGCCGGTTGTGCCACCGGTATTCTCAATGCTCCCGACCCGTCGTTTAATCCGGAGATTGACAAGAATATTGAAGTTAATTACAGTCAAAATGATTTTGCCAGTGGCAAGCAGCGCAACAAGTTGTCATTTCAGATGCGAACAAGTTTGAATCTTGACGCTGACGCACCGTTGCTGTTTTGGCCATCGCGGTTGGATCCGGCACAAAAAGGATGTCAGTTACTTGCAGATATTCTCTACCGCGTGGTTTCCACCTGGTGGCCGGATAATTTGCAGATAGCTATTGTTTCCAACGGCAGTTTTCAGAATGTTTTCATGGATATTGTTAAACATCACGATTTTTATGACCGGATATGCCTTTGTGATTTCGACGAAAAATTATCACGTCTCGCTTATGCTGCCGCTGATTTTATGTTGATGCCCTCACTGTTCGAACCATGTGGATTGCCTCAGATGATAAGTCCTCTTTATGGAACATTGCCGATTGTGCATGACACCGGAGGGTTGCACGATACTGTCCAACATCTGGATTGCGATGCAGATGCTGGCAATGGTTTTTTGTTTGATACACACGACGCGAATGGGCTGTTCTGGGCAATCGAGCAGGCGATGGCCTTTTACAAATTGCCTGACCAGCAAAAACAACGTCAGATTAAGCGTATTATGAAAGAAGCAAAATCCCAGTTCAACCACGACGTTACCGCCAACAACTACATGGAAATCTATGAAACTATGCTTCAGCGACCATTGATAGTAAAGCGATGAAAGATATTCCTTCAGTAAGGCAAAAGACAACTCCGCTTGCGGCGGATACCTACCTGGCGCCCTATTTGTCAGGATTGACGGAACGGCAAAAATACGCTCGTTGTGTCGAATCTCGTTTAACTGGCGATGAAATGTCTTTGACCGATTTTGCTTCCGGACACGAGTATTACGGGATGCATTTTAAGGACGGATTGTGTGTTTTTCGCGAGTGGGCTCCAAACGCCGAAAAAATATTTCTTGTTGGAGATTTTTCCGAATGGCGTGAGTTGCCGGAATTTAGTCTCCGATCTCTGGGGAAGCATGGTTCCTGGGAAATTGTTCTGCCGGAAGAGACCATGCGCCACGGCATGCATTATTGCCTGCGGATTTATTGGCCGGGAGGAGAGGGGGATCGTTTGCCGACTTATGCCCGCTATGTAACGCAGGATCCTCAAACCTTGATTTTCTCAGCCCGGGTATGGCGACCGGAAACCTCGTTTGTGTTTCGCTACCAATCTCCGCCGCGACCCGACGCGTTGTTGATTTACGAGGCTCATGTTGGAATGGCTCGCGAACATGGAGGAATTGGCTCTTTTCGTGAATTCAAGGATAATATCCTGCCAATGATCGTTGCGGCCGGCTATAACACTATTCAGTTGATGGCCGTAATGAACCATCCATATTATGGTTCGTTTGGTTACCATGTGTCAAACTACTTCTCTATAGCTTCCCGTTTCGGGACTCCGGAAGAATTGAAGGAACTGGTGGATGAGGCGCATCGTCTGGGATTGCGCGTGGTTATGGACCTGATTCATTCCCATGCGGTCAAAAACGAAGTTGAGGGACTCGCCAGGTTTGACGGTACTATTTACCAATACTTTCACGCTGGAGAGCGCGGCGAACATCGCATGTGGGACTCTCTCTGTTTCAATTATCACAAACCGGAAGTGCTGCATTTTCTGTTGTCTAATTGTCGCTTCTGGCTCGATGAGTATAAGGTAGACGGATTTCGCTTTGACGGTGTTACCAGCATGCTTTATTTACATCACGGATTAGGATATGCGTTCACTAGTTATGATGACTATTTCAACAACCAGGTGGATGAAGACGCTCTCGCCTATTTGACGTTGGCAAACAGTGTAATCCACGCGGTGCGTCCGGACGCTGTAACTATTGCCGAGGATGTCAGCGGGATGCCCGGTCTGGCGGCTCCGGTTAAAGACGGCGGATGTGGATTCGACTACCGATTGGCAATGGGGGTTACCGATTACTGGTTCAAGCTGTTTGATCAGCCTGATGAAAATTGGTCAATTTCCGGTTTGTGGCACGAGCTGACCAACCGGCGTCCGGAGGAAAAAACCATCAGTTATGTTGAATGCCACGATCAATCAATTGTCGGCGGCCAAACAGCAATATTCCGGATGATCGGCAACGCCATGTATGACGCGATGCGGGTTGACTCACAAAATTCGCAAGTTGATCGGGGAATTGCGTTGCATAAAATGATACGACTGGCAACGTTGGCGACAGCTTCTGACGGCTATCTGAACTTTATGGGCAACGAATTCGGCCATCCGGAATGGGTGGACTTTCCGCGGGAAGGCAATAACTGGTCATATCACTATGCCCGCCGACAGTGGTCATTGGCCATTGCCGAAGATTTGCGTTATCGATTTCTCGCGGAATTCGATCGTGCCATGCTCAATCTGGTTAATCAGTACCAAATCATCAATTATCTTCCGCGTAAGCTACGCATTGCTGACGATGACAAAGTAATGGCATTTGAACGCGGTGGGCTATTTTTCTTTTTCAATTTTCACCCAACCAGTTCGCTGGTTGATTATCCTGTTGAAGTTTTGCCCGGCGAATATCTGCTCACGCTGGACTCAGATGCCGCCGAATTTGGCGGACATTGTCGAATCACCCCACAACAGCGCTACTTTACGCGCCGCGAAAAACGAGAAGCGTCTCTTTGTGACGAAATTTTACTCTATCTCCCTTGCCGCACCACCCTTGTGCTTCGCAAACTCTGAATCTAAAACCCAGTGCACGGATACTGCCACGATGCTCTTAATTTAGCCAGCTTTACGCGTGGCGCACAGGCGGGAGTCGTATTATCAAGCCTTCAGACTCACTCGATTCACTAAAATGCTTCTACAGGGATAGTACAAGCGATCGACGGATTTGAGCATTGAGGAGGAAATTGGAAAAATAAGTCCGGTTGGAGAAAATTTATTCTCAGCCAGAACATGATGAATCAGATACCTGTGCAGTCTTCCGTTTCCGTCTT
>JAGYNC010000182.1 GCA_018400135.1 Victivallaceae bacterium | reverse complement strand
GAAGGAGAAAAAAATTGCCTGGATATTGGCTTTTTAAGGCTGGTGAAACTAATTGCAAAAGATATTCCCAGATATGAATTTGCTGACTCAGCCTTAACATCTCGGATGAAAATACGTACAACCAATGCCAATATTAATGATCTTGAAAATAGCATAAGCAAGGCATTGTCAGCATTTCGTAATGATAAACCTATTGATCTTAAGGCTCAGATTGTTGATAAATCCGTAGATATTTGGCATTCGGTAATTTTAGATGAATTGAATGATGATAAATTCGAAAAACTTGTAAAATGGTATTTCGACCGAATTGGTGCAACAGAAACATTAATTTCAAGTAAAAACTATGCGGATAAAGTCGGAGATGTAGATGTAATTGCTACGTTTGAGAATATAAAAACAATAATCAATGTACAGGTAAAATACTATAAGGGAGAGACTTCAGATTGGGCAATACGTCAAATTAAAGATTTTTCAGAATCAAAAGAAAATATGTTTGATGGATATAGTAGACAATATTGGGTCGTTTCTTCTTCGGATACATTTTCAATAGAAAGTTACAACCAAGCAAAAGAGCATAACATCTTATTAATTGATGGAAAACAGTTCGTTAGAATGTTACTAAACGTTGGTATAGAATCACTAGACAAATTCGTCTAACAACTGCTTTCACCTGACAATTCCTGTTGCCATGGTTTGTGCTGTCGCTACGCTCGGCAATTTTCACACCAAACCCTATAATCCGTGAAAAAAGTGAAGAAAACGGACTGAAAAACTTGAATAACATGCTGGTTAACTTTTTTTAAACATAAAGCTTAAAGCATGTAATTTACAACTAACCCAACAGGTCATAAGAATAAAAATACAGCAGGGTACGGAAAGAAATCAATTCAATAAGTGAAATTTCATTGATCGGAGCATTGCTCGAAAGCGTTAGAACTTTCGGAAGCTGGAAAAATGACATTTGCCGTTGATTATCAACTATAAACAAGGAGGTGACGAATAAGATTATCGCAGGATTCCAGTTAGCAAAAGGGTTTTTCGGCATCAATAGACCTTTTTCCGTGAAAGTGTCACGTGGAGACGCGGACAAGATAGTTGACGGCTGGAAACGCCCGAAAATCGGTAAAATCTCAAGGAGAAACAAAAAATGGAAAAGTATTTTTGTAAAAACTGCGGCATGAAATTTAGTGGCATAAAAGCTTTGGCCGCAAGTACTTGTCGGAATCATCCGAAAGGTAGCCACCAAGGAAATCATAAATTGTATGAAGGTAGCGAAAAGTCAAGGTACACATGCAAATATTGTGGGATGCAGGCAGGCTCAATTGCGGCTTTAACCGCGAGTACTTGTCGGCACCACCCGGATGGCAACCATCAAGGAAAGCACAAGCCGGCTTTGTAAAAGTCAATTTTACCAGGATGCGGGTAGCAAATGAACAAGTCAGAAATTGCCAGGAAGAATTTTCTTTACTACAACACTTTTGATTTGATACTTTGCTGTCTGCTGCCGTTGTTGGGAGTTGTTTTCTCGTCGTTTTTTCCCGTTGGACGGGAAACGCCGCAAGCGGCGTTTTACAGTGCGCTTGCCGGAATTGTTCTAATCAGCGTTGTTGTGTTGTGCTATTCCGTGGCCGCAGTCGATAATAAGTTTTCATTGTTGTTGCTGGTGCCGCTGAAGCTTGTGCTTGCCGGCTTCTTATTAACTCTGGGATTGGTTGCCTTAGCATCTTCCGCCGCCGCTCTGGATAAGGAAAATTCGAAATCGGAACGCCTAGAGCATGCGGCATTGGGAGCCGCTTCCGCTGCGGCGACAGCTTTCGTGTTCCGTTTTATCAAAACACGTGTAAAGCATTAATCCAAGGAGTCGCGAAGCACAGGAAAATCAACAGACAAAACCATAGAATCATCCAAAAACAAGAAGTGTGAGAATTTGAAAAATTTCCCTACGGATTTTAGAATAGGAAAAAGCCAAAACTTTTGAAGTTTGCTTAGGAGAAAAATATGGGAGCTGAATTTAACTCACTGTATTCCGATTCGGAAAAGTTGTTGCTGAATAAGCTAAATGAGTTGTTTGAAGATTGGAACAAAGCATGGCAAGAATATCGTAATACCCATCCGGACGGCTATGGCGTTGCTGACCATGAAGAAATTGTTCCCGATGGCTTCTATCCGAAATATCTTGAAGATATAGGGATTACAGTATGAAGTTGAGAAGCGTTCGGAAGGCAATGAAAGGACAGTGATGTATGCAGGCGAATTTCAGTGAAGATTATCGTACCGAAAATAAAAGATTTTAATGGATAGTTGTTCCAAACAAACCTGCAAGAGGCGTTTCATCGCATTGCAGGCGGCTATCGATTAATTTCTAACCGGCCAACGGGTCAATATTTGACCATTGATTTATGATATACCGTCGGAGTTCGAGAAGAACTCCGACGGTTTTTTTATGTTTACGCGAGTTGGCATGGCTGTTGCTAATGTAAGTCGTAAATTCGAAACAATGTGTAACCGCTCCGTAAATTCTGCATTGCTGGGATGGATATAGATATTGTTTTCGGAATCGTACATAAAAACACAAAACCGATTTAGATTTCGATAGCGATCCCGATTCGGAATGAGTGAGGTTATTAAACACAACGAGGCGTGACATGGAATATTTATTTGACATGACGGAATTCGATTCTCAGGCAGGGGCTGCGACACATGTGGTTGCCGATCGTTTCATGGAACTGGCCACTTTGCGTTATCTGAAGAATCTGATGAAGAATTGCCGGGACGATTTCGGGGACAGCGATACTTTCGCGTCGATCGGCAGGCTGATTTCCAGAACAGAATTGCAGGAACTTATCAATAATTGCGCAACCGATAAAACATTGCGTGATATTGAACAGGATCGCAGATACGGCAAAGTTGACATTGCGGATGCCGAGGCCAAAGATATTTTCCTGGTGCTATGGAGTCATCCTCAAAGCAACTACTGCTTTCGCGGTGAATTGATTAAGCTGATTGACAAATACGAAGAGGAATTGCGAAAATCCACCGGAAATGACTTGACCCAGAACAGATTCGAGGAGTTACGGAACTTTTTTTTGCTCGACGAATTTGAATACGACCTCCTGCTGTTGATTGCCATGTATTCCTGTGATTTTTGCGAAAGCAATGATTTCAAAGGGCGGGGCAATAGTCCGGCAAGAATAAGATTTCTGGCAAATGCACTCGGAATTCCAATCAACAGGCTTCTGCCGTTGTTGAAACCCGAAGCAAAGTTGCGTCGCTATCTTTGTATTGATGACGAGCTTATGCTGGACAGTCATTTGAGCGCATTTATTATCGGACTGGAGGATCAGCCGCTGGGATCATCTTATTTTACTGAATACGAGGATCCAACGCTGCCCTGGGATTTCTATGGTGAATTATCCGCCAATCATGGCGAACTCTTGAAGAAACTCATAAGGAACCGAGCTCCCGATCACGGAATCAATATCCTTCTCTACGGCGAACCGGGTACCGGCAAGACATCCTTCGCGCGGTCTTTGGCCGCTGAACTAGGTTTGAAAACCTATTGCATAGTTCAGAATGGCAAAAACGGCAGAAACGCTTACGACTCGGTATCGTTAAAGAGCACGGATTATTCCGCAAATTACCGTTTTGCGGCGATACTGGCCTGCAATGACCGGATTGATCGTGACCACAGCCTGATCATCGTGGATGAATCCGATGAACTCCTGGCGGGCAAGAACAACATGTTTCGTCTGTTTGGCGGCGGGCACGGGGACGATGGCGGCAAAGGCATTCTCAACAGCGTTTTGGACGAGCTGGAAACACCATGCATCTGGATTGCCAACACCGACGCGCGTATGCTGGCGTTGTCGAGTCGCCGCCGCTTCGACTACTCCATCAAGTTCGCCCCGCCGACGGTGGCGCAGCGGCGCATGATCTGGCATAATGCCGCCACCCGACATCAACTGGAAAACGCGCTGCCGAAAACGGTGGTGGACAGAATGGCATCGGAATTCGAAGTCAGCGCTGGTGGCATCGATCTGGTGCTGCGCAATCTCAAGATTCTGTGCGGAACGGAAAAAATCGCCAGTGAACAAGCCGAGCAAACCGTCAGAACGCTCCTGAAGCCACACTGCGAACTGCTCGAAGTGAATCATGATGGCGAACAGACCGTGGCGAAGGATTATTCGCTGTCTGGATTGAATATCAAAGGACAATTCCCGCTGGATAAGCTCGAAGCCGCGATCCGGCGATTTCAAGACGAGGAGCGTACCGGAAAAACGCGCGGAGCGGACTCGCCGCGCATGAATTTGCTGCTGCACGGTCCGTCCGGTGCCGGAAAAACGGAATTCGTCAAATATCTCGGCGACAAACTCGATACCAAAATTATCGCGAAAAACGGCAGCGACATGATGGACAAATATGTTGGTGAAACAGAGCGGAACATCAAGGATGCCTTTGCCAAGGCAAAAGCCGAGAAAGCCATACTTTTTCTGGATGAGATCGACGGCCTGCTGCAATCCAGGGAATATGCGCGACGCAGTTGGGAAGTTACCCGGGTCAACGAACTGCTCTGTCAAATGGAAAACTTCAACGGCATCCTGATCTGCGCCACCAATTTCGCGTCCAGGCTTGACCCGGCAACCATGCGCCGCTTCACCTACAAGATCGAGTTCGACTACCTGAATGATGATGGGAAACGCTATTTCTTCCGGAAAATGTTGTTCGAATTGTGTCCCGGGCGGCTAGACAAGGCAACCTTGTCAAGACTCCAGGCAATCTCCTTCCTGACCCCCGGAGATTTTCGTACCGTGCGTCAGGAATTTTACTATCTGGAATGTAAAAAGGTGGCACCCGTTGATATTCTTGATGCGCTGGAACGGGAAAGCCACGCCAAGAGGCAGTTCGGCCTTGGCGGGAAGCGAATAGGTTTTGTCGACCATGCCGCGCAGTGCAATATATGATCAGCAATGGTTCAAGAATGAACAGTGCTGTGCCCATGGCGGTCGAGCTTCGAGCTTAAATCAGGTTGGCACGACAATTGCTAAACCATATTCCAATTAATAAAGTCATTTGCAGGACTTTCCGTAGCCGCGCTAAGTTTTGCAACAGGCTAGACAACCATTTAAAACAAAAGAAAAGAAAAGAAAGGAACGGCAATCATGGCTCAAATGACACTGGTAATGGAGAACCCGAATACCGGACTACTGAAGGAAGCACCGGTAGGCTTCAACTGGCAACTTTTCTTCTGTCCCGGACTCCCGCCTCTGTTGCGAGGGGATTTCAAGTCAATTTTCGTCATGCTCCTCCTGGCACTGCCGACCTTGGGTTTTATCTTCCCGATCTATGCCGCCAAATACAATAAAATGTACATCGTGAAGTTGTTGGAGCGCGGCTACAAAGTAAGGCAGGTGCGGAATGGAACGCTTCAGGACGCTTCCTTGCTGCTGGGAATAAATCTTCCGACAACTACCCCATGACCTGCGAGGAAACAATCGGTGCCA
>JAGYNC010000181.1 GCA_018400135.1 Victivallaceae bacterium | reverse complement strand
TCAGTTAGAACGGCGCTTCACCAACGAGCCATCAGTATCCAGGTACCGTTCGTTTGTTTCCTGAATTTGGCGAAATTCACCACTGGGGTGAATCCGCCACCCTCGCCACCGAATCGGCAGTCCGAAAGATGCAATACCCCGTAGTTATCAATCCAGCGCTGATCGACACCGGTTGTGCGCGGCACCCCGAGCATAGTTTCCACCCGCATCATCACGCCACGGTTCTCAATTACAGCCTGATGATCCATTTTTCTTGATGATGTAATCCAGCAATCACGAATCACACTTTGGTCACAGTGACTGATCACCGCCTGCCGGCACTCACGGAAAACAGAGTTTTCAACCTTGAAAAAGGTGGAATTACTGCCGACACGCGTCTGGACCGCAGCGCCGTCGCTGTGATAGAAATGGCAGTCTTTCACCGTCAGGTGCCCGGTATCAAGATTTGAATTGCCCAGGTTGATCTGGACATTTCCACCAAGCAATGTCAGGCCGCTAATTTTCTGCCGCCACGCCAGGTTGTTGAACAAAATATCCTTGGCCGGATCGGTTTGCTCAATAGCGGCGTAACCTTCACCGCGAACATTTACTGAATTGATGTCGATCGTTTCACTGATGACATAATGCCCCGAAGGGAAAAATACTTCAGCAAAACTTGTGAAGTATCCATACTTCAGATGTTTCGGAACACGGCGCCTGGAATGCGCCTCTTTGACAGCAGCCTGGATGGCTACGGTATCGTCGGTTTTTCCATCCCCTCTGGCGCCAAAATCGCGGACGTTGACCGGTTTCGGCACATCAGGCTGCGCTGCCTGCCCCTGTCCTGCCCCAAGAAACATGACACCAGCCAGGGCATATAGGAAAAAGCGGTGTCCCGGATTCAACTTTTGGAATCGCATCATATTCTGTCTCCCTTTTCTGCGTTACGTTGTGGCAAGAAAGCGAAGTCTTACTGTTTCGCAACGTTCTTGCTATCAGCCTATTCTGACTGTGCAGGGACTCTCCCCGCGATTACGCTTGTATTTGTGTTAGTTCCCTTGTCTCGCATCCCGCTGAGCGGGATCTCGCACCTCACTCCATATGCTCTTCTTCTTTTTTCCAGACACTGGCAAGTTTGGCGATCATCTTATCGATCTCCACAAGCAAGCGAACAATTTATCTGCTTCATCCAACCTGACGCACCCGCGTATTGCAGACCGCTTGCTGAACTCTCGACAAGGCGTGTGCGACAAAGCGAAAACAAACACTGCGAGAGATATTTCAAAACGGGATCCAGCCTGATTGGCGATATCCATGCATCGCGGCAATGGTCTATTCAAAGGTGCATGAGAGATCTACAACCCAGCCCTGGCTTTTATCCACTGCCCACGATTCCACGGGCTGGTTGACCAGCTGGTGCCAATCAGTTCAGTTGTTTTTTCAGAACCGGAGTGTCCGTCTAAAAAAAGGGCGACTGTACTTCCCTGATGTCGAAAGGAAGACAGACCATACTCGTCATTCAATGTCCATCGAACCGCAGGTTCCCATATATACGTTGTTGAGCCCACGCATTCTTCTCGGACCGTGGTTTGATCGGCGCAATACAAGGTTTCCGCTGGTTTTGAAAACTTATCTAATTTGAATACATATCCGTCACCAGCGTAACCCGAGTTATGCCAGGCATTAAGATTGATTCCGTAGCTTGATTCAGTCCACTTCCAGTGAGGACCAACTTTATTATTCACCGCCCAGGGCTTTGCGCGAGGACGGTCACTGGGACACCGGAACGCGTCAGCAATCCAGCGATATGTTGACTCCAGTGGAGGCATGCCCTGAAGATTCATAGACAGGAACTGGTGCCAATAGAAACCTACATTACTGGTTTTTCCAGAACGCGCGTTGGTCACAATGTTATCATAATCATAAGCATACATATGAAGAGAATGCCCAATGTGTTTCGTGTTGTTGACGCATATGATTTTCCTAGCCGTTTGCCGTGCCCGTTGCAGCGCCGGGAGCAGCATGCTTGCGAGAACAGCGATGATCGAAATGACCACCAGGAGTTCTATCAGCGTAAAGCTCCACTGCCGCAAGAAAATGCGTCGTTGGGCCGAAGCCGATTTCACTTTCAGCTCAACTATAGCAGCACCGTCACTCATCAGACGTTTTGGGAAACGTTTTTTCATTGCTTCTTCCTTTCATGGTTTGCCGTTTTCATAATTTTACTACCGATATTCGCCGGTCGTCACAGGCGTTATCCATACTGACTTTTCACACATCGCACGATTCCCGCAGAATGAGTTTTGGGGTGATTTTCTCGGTGCCCTCAGTTTTCGCATCCAATATGGACAAAGCGGCACGTTCGGCCAACAATTCGGGTTGAGGAGACAGGCTTGACAATGGCACCGGAGCTTCATCGCTCCAAGGCGTATTGTAGCAACCAATCAGCGCTAAATCCTCGGGTATTCGCAAGCCCCGCTTCAGTGCCTGAAGCATAATCCGGACGGCGTAGAAATCCTCCCCGCAAACGATGGCGTCCGGAGATTCGTCTAACAGCTGCCCGATCATTTGCCGGTGCTGCTTCCGGTCATCCGGCAAGTCGAACACCATGGCCGCCGATTCGCGTCCGGCTTCCTGCATCGCTCGCTGATATCCATCCCGGGCCTGACAACGGGGATGATTGCGCCGGTGCGACGGCGTTATATCGACAGTAACCTTATTGGGATGGTTAACCAACACGACGCGTTGCCGCCCCATCCGCCAAAGGTGCTGCGTGGCGTTATAAAAACCTTGCTCATAGTCCACCAAAACCGCCTTGCCGCCTGGAGGGTGGCCGTCGGCATCGAAGTTGTCGATAAAAACCCGTGGAATATGGTTGTGTTGGTCGAGAAAACGATTTTTCCAGTAACCCCCGCCGCTGGCAATAACCCCCTTAATATCGCTTTTCAGCAAAACCTCGACATTGGCGGCAGCCGCCGGCTCGACTCCAAAGCTTACCAGCGAGAATCCCACCGGATACAAACCGCGACGTAACAGGGCGAGGCTCAGGGCGTCCCGCAACTCCCCATGGTAATGTCCCTGGACTTGAGTGATAAGCGCCACCTGCCGCGCCCTGGCGCCGGTGGCGCCCGGTATGTAGGAACCATCGTTTACAAACGTTCCCTTGCCTTGAACCCGAACAACATGACCGTCTTTTACCAACTCCTTGACGGCGTTGTAGGCGGTAATCCGCCCCACGCGATAATGGCGGATCAACTCAGCTTCCGGCGGCAACAGGCCATCGGTGAATTCGCCCTGCCGAATGCGGTTCAGCAAGCGCTCGGCCAACTCCTGATACTTATATCTTATTGACGATTTAATATTTTTTTAATCCTAAACCTGTATTAGTATTTTATAAAAGTAAATACTATTTATGGCGCTGTCAAGTTTTTCGTTGATTTTTCTCAAAAAGGGGAATTACGCGTACGGCCGCTAGCAAAAGAGAAGAACGTTTGCACGACGGCACAAATGTTTCCAAAGCGCTGCACTACATCCAGGGGACGACTGCGCGCGATTACCGTTGGATAATCTTAGACTTGACAGGATGGCGGCAGTTTTACGGGTGTTTGGCCAATCAAAAACAATGCCGGCATTACTCGATTCCGAACTTCTTCATTTTCCGCCAGATTGTTGTTCGATTCACGCCTAGACGCCGCGCCAGTTTGCTTCTGTTGCCGTCACACTCATTTAATAGTTGCCGCAAAGTTTCTGGATTATGGATATCAACTTCTGCTGTATAATCGGTTCCGGACCGGCGCGTTTTGGAAATAACGGTCGCGAGGGACGCAGGTTGCGTACGCTCCTTGCAATGCGCGGTCCGCAATTCTACCATACGAATTTCAACAGGCAGATCAAATAGACCGATATGTCCACCCTGGCACGTCACAAACGCGTGCTCAACCGCATTTTCCAGTTCACGAACATTCCCGGGCCAGCAGTGATCCATCAGGCAGTGCATTGCTTCATCTTCGGCTCCTTCAATTTGACGTTTAGTTGACGCATTGAATACATCAATAAAGTGGCTTAACAACAATGGGATGTCACATTTCCGTTCACGGAGCGCTGGAATGGAAATAGGAAATACGCGTATACGATAATACAAGTCTTCCCGAAACAATCCCTGGCGTACCAAACCATGTAAATCCCGATGAGTCGCACAAATCACACGGATATCCACTTTACGTGGTGTCGAATCGCCCACCCGTTCAAATGTTCGTTCCTGCAGAACACGAAGCAATTTTAACTGTATCAATGGACTGATGTCTCCGATCTCGTCCAAAAAAATTGTGCCGCCATCCGCCCGTTCAAAACGCCCGGTCTTATCCTGAATTGCACCCGTAAATGCGCCCTTTATGTGTCCGAACAGCTCACTTTCCAGCAGAGTTTCGGACAGTGCAGAGCAGTTGACTTTGATTAATGGTCCATTGCCCCGTCTGCTCTCACGATGAATTGCTTCCGCCACACGCTCTTTCCCGGTGCCGGTCTCCCCTAACAGGAGCACCGTGGCCTCGGAATCCGCCGCAAGACGAATTCGCGCATAGACCTCGCGCATCGCGTCACTCCGACCGATCAACCCCTTAATGACGCCAGACTCAACAACCGTGCGCCCAAGCACGGCCAACTCACGCTCCAGCTGCTTGAGTTTGCGAAGATCGGTAAAACTCTCGACCAGGCCCACAACTTCACCTGCATTGTTGCGCACCGCTCCAACGCTTTTCAACACTGGAATCCAATCACCGGCAGCAGTGCGAATCTCGCATTCAAGGGCCATGTCGCCAACCTCACCACGCAACAGGGGGCAGGCTTCCAGAATGTTCCCTTTTCCAGTTTCACACTGTTCGCACGCAAGCAATGTACAGGGTTTACCGCAGACATCTTCCGCAGAATAACCGGTCAAGCGCTCCAGCACGCGATTCCAGGCACAGATTCTGCCGTTAGCATTCACCGCCATTACACCATCCGGTATTGTATTCAACAGTACCTCCGGCGAAAGCCACTCTGCAGCACCAGTCGCACATTGACATAATTTCATGATTCTTCTCTTTCCTTTCAGCAAAGGCAATTGTCACGAAAAAACGTTGCTCAAGCTTCCATTCACGATATCGTTGCAAACCCTGCAACGCTTGATCGTTGCATATGCAACATATTGCAACACGGTGAGATTGCAACAATAGGAATGTAACTAGCTAGTAGGTAGAATGTTGTATATAAACCTATTTTAGTGGCATAGAAAATGTATATAGGTGAAAATCGTTTGATGCAAAACGCGGAACGCAACGTGCCGAAGCGTGAATGAACAAAAAAACATTGGAGTTATTGAAAAATGGCCGGAAAAATTGAAGAATTGACAGGTAAAAATTTTGAGCAAGTAACATCCAAAGGAGTCGTCTTGTTAGATTTCTGGGCACCCTGGTGCGGCCCCTGCATGATGCAGGGCCCCATACTGGAAGATGTTGCAAGCAGGATAGGTGATGAGGCAATAATTGCAAAAGTCAATGTCGACGATG
>JAGYNC010000180.1 GCA_018400135.1 Victivallaceae bacterium | reverse complement strand
CGTCCCAAAGGAAAGAGTGAGGCATTACGTAACAAACCTGAAATTTTAAAAAGTTGAATGTTGAGATATTGAAAAATTAACTGCTGGTGGTACGTTAATTGCTTTGCGCTAATTATAAGTGCGCCAGAATGGCGCACTTATAATTTTGATTTCACCGGCGACGGCGTAGCCGGGAGCCACCGGACACAATACGGAGAAAGATGCGCCGCATCTTACCGCCGTCAGTCGTACGGACTAGTTGCTTTCTGGCTGGCTTGGCCCGCAACTCAAATCCGAATTGCCCCGCCAGCCGGTTAGATGGCGTGGGCGGGAGCACAAAATTCGAAAAAAAACATCTTTAAAACTTTCCAAATTTGGAATAATCGGCGCAACGCACCTAACTCAGGGATTTTATTATGCTTGACCAAAATTACTTGTTGAAACTGACGGAGGAATACGGCACACCGCTTTATGTCTATGATGGCGACGAGGTTGTGCGGCGTTATCAGGATTTGTACCGCTTTATTACCTGGCCTAAATTAAGAATTCACTACGCGATGAAGGCGAACTATAATCCGGGTATTTTGCGCTTGCTGGAGCAAGCTGGCGCCGGTATCGACGCTGTCAGTCCCGGCGATGTGATTATGGCGTTGCAAGCCGGTTTTGATAAAGAGCGTATTATCTATACAGCCAACAACATGACGGATGCAGAAGTCGCGCAAGTACGAGACCTTGGTGTCCTGATGAATATCGATTCCATCTCCAGATTGAGCAAATTCGGTCGTGCCTATCCCGGCAGCAAGGTTTGTCTGCGTTTTAATCCTGACGTTTGTGACGGCGACAATGTTCACACGATGACCGGCGGAGATCTGACGAAATTCGGCCTTTTGATGGAATCAGTTGAAGAGGTTAAAGTAATAGTTGACAAGTACAATTTGAGCGTAGTCGGGCTACACGAACACACTGGTTCGGGACTGCAACGCACTGAATCTGTTTATCAGAGCATGAAGAATTTGATGGCAATCGCATCCAGGGACAATTTTCCTGATTTGTGTTTCCTGGATTTTGGCGGTGGCTTTAAGGTACCGTATTGTGCCAACGAAAACCGGGTCGATTACGCCGCAATGGGAGCGGAAATTACCCGTTTGTTTGAAGCCTATTGTCACGACTATGGAAGTGAACTCGAAATGTACTTCGAACCGGGTAAATACATTGTTGCCGAAGCCGGACATTTGTTGACCACGGTTAATACCCTTAAAGAAAATCGTGGACGCCG
Organism: Victivallaceae bacterium; assembly: GCA_018400135.1. GTDB lineage: Bacteria > Verrucomicrobiota > Lentisphaeria > Victivallales > Victivallaceae > M55B135. Next base: position 4,274 of record JAGYNC010000180.1, on the reverse strand, counting down.
CATTGCCGGCTGCGATTCGGGTTTTCCCCAATTGATCCGCCCGGTGCTTTATGATGCTTATCACCAGATTGTCAACCTTAGTAATCCGAACGGCAACCCGGCCGCCTATGATGTTTGCGGAAATATTTGTGAAACCGGCGACCGTTTTGCCGAACAGCGGGAATTGCCGGAAATTCGCGAGGGCGACGTATTGTCTATTGAAAATGCCGGCGCTTATTGTTACTCCATGGGGGGCGTTTACAACTTGCGGCCGATGCCTGCGGAAGTGGTAATCTGCCAGGGACGCGTCAATAGCGCTAGACGCAGATTGTCTACCGAAGAATTGATTAATATGATAATCGGAGAAACCACATGCGAGTAAATTTCACTAAGATGCATGGTCTTGGCAACGACTATATTTACTTTGATTGTATCGCTAACCCGGAACTGATTTCCTGTCCGGAAAAAATTGCCCCCGCTCTCTCGGATCGCCATTTCGGTATCGGCGGTGACGGTATTGTACTGATTTTGAAGCATGATATTGCCGACTTCCGGATGCGCATGTTTAATGCCGATGGTTCTGAGGCCGAAATGTGCGGCAATGCCATTCGCTGTGTTGCCAAATACCTTTGCGACAATGGTTATTGTGATGGCGATCAGGTGCGGATTCAAACGGGAGCCGGTATCATGGAAATCGCCATCAAGCGTGATAAACATGGTAACTTTGAACTGGCGCGGGTGAACATGGGAAAACCCGTATTGAAGGGGCCGGCTATTCCGGTCAACATTGATTTGGAACCCGTAAAAAGTGCCTCCATTGCTCTCAACGATGATATTTCGTATCAGATGACTTGCGTTTCAATGGGGAACCCGCATGCGGTTATTTTTGTTGATAAGATCACTGATGAACAAGTGTTGCTTCACGGCCCGATGCTGGAAAAACATCAACTTTTCCCTAAACGCTCTAATATTGAGTTTGTAAAAGTCCTGTCCCGCAACGAAATTGAAATGCGGGTGTGGGAACGTGGCAGCGGTGAAACTCTGGCATGTGGCACCGGAGCATCAGCAGTAACTGTTGCTGCTATTCTCAATCAATATACCGACTCTAAGGTGACGGTGCATTTGCGCGGTGGAGATTTGCTGGTCGAGTGGGCGGATAACGGGCATGTTTATATGACCGGCCCGGCCGCTGTTGCTTTTACCGGCAACGTTGATATCTGAATTCGGTTAATCAACCCTGAATTTCTCACAGAACCGGAATCGTTTTAAAATCATTCCAAATTAGGAAAGTTTTTGAATCTGTTCGATTCAATTTTTTGTGCAGAATAGTGAGTAAAAAATCGTGATTTTTGAAGATAGCAACCTTAAAATTCATCGTATCGAATACAAAATCGTGTTTGACTCAGAACGCGAAATCGCTTCAATTACACCGATTATTCACGCCGAGTCAGTTAGGCCCAACATGTTGCTGGCAGCGGTGCGGGTTGACGATCATGAACTGTTGCCGTCAGCCAAAGTTATGCTGGCAGCAGGTGTTAATGCCGCCGCCTTAAAGCCGGTTAAAATTGTGCGACCGTTCCTTTGCGTCGCTGATGCTTGCGCGGCGTCATATAAAATGACTCTGGAACTCTTCTGGTGCGACGGCACAAGCAGTTCCTGGAACGAAATGATTGAAATTCAAGCTTTTTAATGTATATAAATCTCCGGTATCCCTAAATTTAATTTATGAATTGATCGCAGAATGACTTGATTGACAGTTTTTATCGAATAGATATTTTATCAAAAACTGGTGCCCATAATAACGTAATAATTATTGCCATTGGCATACCAGGTGTAGGAGAGCCCAATGATTGATTTTTGGAGAATTTTCAACTTTTGTAAACGGTTACCGCTCGGTACCGGAAGCATCTTTTATCTCGCCATAACGTTGTCCCCCCTATTAGCTGATGCCTCACGGTTTTCTGATGAATCAATAAAGATTGTTTTGTTTCCCAGCCGTCAGGCGGTAATCTCCGCAAATGTGGATACCACGGTGAAAACTTATAATTTCAACGAAGGGCAAGCTTTTAAACAGGGTGATCTGCTCACGGAACTTGACGAACGGGTATACCAACAAAAATACCTGCGAGCCGAGGCAGCCTACAACGAAGCAAAATCAAATGCCGAGTTTGCTAAAAAAAACGTTGAACGTTCCGAAGATTTTTTTAACCGTGGCATTCATGGAAAAGATGATCTGGAAAAAAGTCGTTTGGAATTGGATATTGGTAAATCCAAAATGATTTTTTACGCTGCAAATATGGAAATGGCTGCAATCGAATTGAAAAACTGCCGCATTGAGGCACCTTTCGCCGGGCGACTAATTAAAAAATATGTTCATGAACATGAATTTATCAGAGCAGGGCAACCTTTGATGAAAATTATTGACGATAATCAATTGCTGGCGGTAATGCATTTGCCCTCCGGGCGTAAAAACCACATTCAACCAGGACAGAAAATGTTTATTAAGGTGGACGAAACCGGTACTGAACATGCTGGAATAGTTCACGAAATAGCTGGCGAAATAGACCCTGCCAGCCGTACTTTTGAACTCAAAGTGTTGATCGACAATTCCCCGGGGAAATTGGCAGCGGGAATGTCGGGACAACTGATCCCCGCACCATCACCAGCTTCAGCGCAAACACGGAACAATAAACCATGAGTGGTGAAAAACAAACATCAGGCCATCAGGAATTATTGCAACTCAAAGGGAAGCTGAATGCGTTGTCAGCAATTCTGCGTCTGGGACACGAGGCGTTTGAAAAACCGAATTTGGAAAAGTGGGCAATTCATGTTGTTAATAATAGTGTTCTTGCTGTTGCTTATAGCCGTTCTGCTCTGCTGGATATGCGAGGAGGCTGGCCACGCATTGTAGCTATTTCGGGCCAGCCCGAAGTTCAAGCCAATTCTGAATACTGCAATCACCTGATTAATCTGGCACAACCATTTCGCCAACTCGATAAAATTGTTGTAATTAATCACCAGGTTATGGAGGAACGGAACGTTCGTAAAGGGGCAGTCGAGGCGCTGAATTATTTGGAAAACTATGCCAAAGCAATTATTTTGGTACCCCTTTCCTCGCTTGGTGAATCATCTTCAGATGGTGAAAATTTTCTTTGGGTCGTAGAGTTTAATGCTAAACGTTCTGCTGCTGCCGCTCCTTCGCTATTGGCATTATTGAGCAAACATTACTGTGAATCACTATTCTTTATTCTTCGTAAACATCGGCGAAAACTGTTTCGGCAAATTGTGGATAGACGAAAGTTTTTTCGACCGTCACGCATTATCTTTACGGCCTTTATTCTCTTTGTCATTGCCATGTTTGTTGCCAAGGTTCGCCAGAACGTTTCAGCTGAATTTGAAATCATTCCAGAAAAAGAAAATATTTACTATGCGCCATTTGATGGGGTGATTGAGCGATGCTACGCAAAAAGCGGTCAACTGGTGGAGCCAGAACAATTGATTGTCAAATACGATACTGAGGAACGGCTGTTCAAGTTGGCTACTGCCAGGAATACCTACAATAAAATTTCAGCGCAACTGAATCAAGTTCAAAGCGCATCTTTCACCGATATCTCGAAACGTGGTAATGTCCACTTGTTGCAACTCCAAAAAGAACAAGCAGCGATTGATGTTGAACTGTATCAATGGTACTTGCACAAAAGTGAAATTAGAGCCGAAACCACGGGTATTCTCGATATTGGCGATACTTCCAGACTCGAAGGAAAAGCTGTTCACTCCGGTGAACGGCTGTTTGAAATATTAGCTGTTTCTGACGACAGTTTGATCGCCCTGATTTCTCTTGATGAACAAAACGCGTCAGTGATCGCAGGCGACGGCTATAGTGTTACTTTATACCTGCATACTCGTCCCGAGGTTCAAATTCGAGGAGAGATTATTTCCCGTAGTCCAAAGCCGGTGTTTACGGAGCGCCGTACTTACTGTTATTTAATTCGACTCAAGCCGGAAAACCCTGAGGGGCTGATTTGTGGTATGCGTGGCGTTGCCCGCATCGCGGGGTCTCGAGTCAGTCTTGGCTACTATCTGTTCCGCAATCTGGTGTTGTGGTGGCGTCAGGTCTAACCTGAATTTCAGAAAGCATTGAAAATTTGACGATAATCGACACAAAATGTCTGAATAGTGCTTGGTCCCAAAAAGGCTTTTCTTCTCACGGTCTTTGTTCATTTCAAAGAACATTTCTTTGAAACGGGTTAAAATCTTACATTTTTGTCAAATCTTGCAAAAGATGACCAAACTTT
>JAGYNC010000018.1 GCA_018400135.1 Victivallaceae bacterium | reverse complement strand
AAGCATAATTTTAATATACAAGGCACAGAGGAGCGGGAAACAAACAACTGAGGTTTGCGCGAATCCGTGATTGCTCGCTACGCTGCAATCACATATTCGCGCAAACGGCTTTTACAGTAAAGAGGAGAGCCAATCCAAATCTCGCCAACAACGCCTGACAGCCAACAACAAAAACAACATCAACAGGACCGGAAATGTAAAAACCAACATGACGGTTTTCGTGCCCAATGCCAGCCCGCAACACATAGCGGCAAGATAAGTGTAAGTCGGAGATGGTTCGTGAAAATAGCATACCAGCCACCAGACACCAACGAGCAACAATGCCTGGGCCATGACATCGGTATAAGCGCTGAACGCCGGGAAAAATATAATCGGCGCAACCACAACTGTCACTCCGGCACAGGTTGCCCCGGCAACACTGCCGCCGAAAAATCGCGCCAGCTTGAATATCGCCAATGCTGCCAGGCACTGAAACACAACCCCATGGCAGTTCATCAGAGCATCGCTACTAAGCAGGGTCAACAATCCACCATAAAAAGCCATAGCGTTCCCCGGCGCAAATGCCGCCGCCGGATCGCCGAATACTGTCGGCACGTGAAAAATCATACCTTCCTGCACCCATCGCGTCGGAATGAAAAGATGATAGGTCAATGCGTCCCACTGCCCGGGAGTAAACGGCAAGAAGAGAGTCAGACCGGCAATAAGGACAATACCTGCCAGTAAGAACAACCATAAAATACCTCTTTCGGTTGCGGCTGCGTCAACTCAACTTTCTTTCTGGGCAACAGCAACCCGGCCACCACCATTAAACACGCCGTGATGATTAAAACAGCCTCACCGTGCAACGCTCGACTGAATCCAACCACCACTGTTACCAATACCAGTAGCAATACTACTGCCGGAATGAACCACAGGCAAAACTCGCTCAAAGGCAACCCAATGCGAGACGTCGATGAGTTGTCGGCAGTCATCCTGGTAGAAGTTTTGCCGAACAGCAGCGGCGTTAGTTGCAAAATTACATAGCCAATACCCAGAAGTGCTGTCAATAACCTGACTATCGGCAATAACGCAGTTGCCGCGAAAGAATTCTCCGGAGTAATTACTCCCACCGCCATGACTACCGTCACCGCTGCAAGATAGCTATAAATTGTCCGCATTCACGTCACCCTTATCATAACTTAAGACGTTCTTAAATCCGTGATAAATTGGATCTTTTTTTGCTTTTCATTTCCCCGTTCAGGCACTATCAATTTTCCGTTTCTTTCGGTTGACGCGAGCAGCTGACGATTGGGGCTGCCTCTAGCCGTTGCCCGCTCTCTTCGCCGTTATACTCTATATCGTTTAACCGATTTCCCGCTTTCATCCTTTTAATAAAACTTTTGACAGTACCAATATTCAGTTATTCGGGAATTTGACTTGTGGCGCGTTTTTACCTCTCAGGATAGAACTTGGGTCTTCGCCAAGGTAATTTGCCAGTTCAGTGATTGAATCCAGTGCCTGATTCATTTTTGTCAAAGTGTGAGTAAGCATTTGTCTGGTTTCGCCGACCGCCTGCGCGGCAGAACGGAAAGAAGTTGCTGTCTCATCGAGTCGCGCGCTCTCGACTTGTTTATTCACCTGACGCGCCAAATTATCGAGGGATTTCAAGACATCTTCCATGCGCGCGACAATTTCGCGGATTTTATCCTCGGTTAGTACTTTATTTAAGGCAGCAGAACTTTTTTCCAGATTAGTACTCATCCGTTCCATGGTGTGGATAGCCTGTACAAGTTTCGGATCCTGAAGCAACCGCTTCATTTCATTCAATGCGCCTGCGGTCGCGTTGGAAATTTCTTCGTATTTGATCTTTGAGATGCTTTCCAGCGAGTGATTGATCAGCTTGAGTATGTCCTTGAACGCTGAAGGAGTGGAAGGAATGTAAAAACAGCGATTCCCAATTATCGTGGGTTTGGGTAATACCGGATTTTTGGACACATCATCAAAGTAATCAAGTTCAACATATTTCAACCCGGTGATTCCGGCATATTCGAGACGACAACGCAAGCCAATTTCACGTTCCGACTTAAAAAACTTATAGAATGTTTCTTCTATGTCTTCTGCCGAAAATTCACGTCCGGCGCCAAAAATACTGGGGTCAACCTGCATATCAACGCGGATAAGTTTGTCGTCGGTCTGAATAATAATTTTATCAACTGAACCGATTGGAACCCCTTTGTACTTTACCTGGGAACCGACCGCGAGCCCCTGAACCGATTCCTGAAAAAGCGTAACCAACCTGGCCTTTTTCGTAAAAATATCGGAAAGCCCAAGGAAAAACACGGTTCCGAGAAATAACACCACTCCCAGCAACACAAACACCCCGAGTCTGAATTTATTTGCACCAACCATAATTTATCTCCTTCTTCTATGCCTGTTTTCGCTTCATATTAGACCGGTTGAGAAATTCCCGCACCCACGGATTGGCGGAATGCTTCCGCAATGCCTCGGGAGTCCCCTCGGCAATAATGCCTTTGGTGTCGTCATCCAACATGATAACCCGATCCGATACTGTAAAAACGCTGTCAAGTTCATGAGTTACAATGACGATTGTTGTGTCCAGTTCACGGCGTAACCGCAAGATCAGACGATCAAGTTCAGCCGAGGTAATCGGATCCAGTCCGGCGGATGGTTCGTCAAAAAACAACAGTGTCGGGTCCAATGCCATGGCGCGTGCCAATCCGGCGCGTTTCTTCATGCCACCGCTGATTTCCGCGGGCAGATAGTCTTCGAAGCCGGACAAATCTACCAGACGTAATTTTTCACGGACAATCGTATCAATTTCAGCGGGTGATTTGCGGGTGTATTCCTCCAGTGGCAACGCCACATTTTCCGCCAGTGTTAACGAGCCAAACAACGCTCCACTCTGGTAAGTAACACCGAACCGACGCATCAACAAACTCTTTTGGGTCTCACCCGCGGTAACAATGTTTTCCCCGAAAATCAGGACATCCCCGACAAACGGCTGATAAAGGCCAATCAGATGTTTAAGCAAAGTGCTTTTGCCACATCCGGAGCCACCAAGAATCACGAATATTTCGCCGGTGTTAACGGAAAAATTAATGTCGCGCAATACCACGTTTTTACCATAACCAACCGTCAAATTGGTCACTTCCACAATTTTCTTATCTGTTTGTTGAACACTCATAATTTAAAATCCCAATACTGAGAACAACATGGTGAGGATCGCATCGGCAACTACCACCCAGAAGATAGAAGTTACCACTGCCGATGTGGTGGCACGTCCTACCCCCTGCGCGTCATTTTCCGACTGGAACCCGCGCATACAGCCGATTGCCGCTATCAGAAACGCAAACACCACACTTTTCACCAGTCCAAGATTGAATACGGTTGGCGACAACACCTCGATTGTCCGATTGTAATAGACCACCATCGGCAGGTCAAGCATGGTAACGCCAACGGTCATGCCGCCGAGCAAGCCAGCGACATCGCCGAAGACCGTCAGTACCGGCATCGTCACCAGCATCGCCAGCATCTTGGGCACCACCAGAAAGCGCATAGGCGACAACCCCATCGTGGATAACGCGTCAATCTCTTCATTTACTTTCATGGTGCCGATTTCGGCAGCGAAGGCGGAACCTGCCCGACCGGTGGCAATCATGGCCACCATCAACGGCCCCAACTCCTTTAGAATAGAAAATCCGACCAGATCGGCAACAAAAATCTCGGTGCCGAACTTCTGCATCTGTACCGCCGCCTGAAATCCGAGAATCAAACCCATCAGATAACAGATCATCAAAACAATCGGCAGCGCTTGACTGCCGCACAAATCCATATAGTAGAGCGTCTCCCGCCAGCGAATTTTACCCGGATGCCGACAAATAAAGAGCAGTGTCAGGGTAAGATCGCCGGTGAAAGCTATCATATCGCGGCAGTCACACCGGATAATTGTCGATGCCTTGCCGATTCCTTCAACAAAATCCCGCAATGTCGGCATGGTTTTTTTTTTCATTTCTTCTTCCACAATTATTCAAGAAATTGCTGTTTTTATTCGACTGATCGGACGAACTTTTGGGCGGGGTCAATACTACACAGCCTTGTCGTTCCTCCTCGGGTGTCGTAGCCTCGACGCCCAAAGAGTGAGCGATTACGTTTTTCTCAACCCGCATTCAATCGCGCAATGCCGCCGCTAGGGCAGTTGTCAGTTCCCGGCAACGGGCAATCCCCGATTCCGGAGTTTTCGCTTCGTTCATCAGCCGCACCAGCGCGCTGCCAACAACGATACCGTCGGCGTGCGCCACCGTTATTTTTGCCATTTCCGGGGTGGCAATACCAAAACCGGCAACCACCGGCACCGGACTGACCTCGCGTAACGCATTCAATTTCCGTTGCAAATCAGCAGGCAACTCCATTCTTACTCCGGTAACGCCTTTGACAGTAACATAATAAACAAATCCGTCCGCCCGCTTGACTATCTTCCTGGCACGTTCAAGCGAAGTGGTCGGTGCCACCAATGGAATAAGGCTGAGACCACGTTTTTTCAAGATCGGCTGAATTTCAGCCGACTCCTCGAACGGCACATCCACCACCAGCCAGCCATCAATACCCGCCTTGACGCAATCATCCGCGAGTTTTTCTACTCCATAGGACAAAATAACATTATAATAAGAGAAAAGGATGAGAGGGATATGCGGCGCGGCAAGACGAATACGCTGTGCCATGGCTATAATATCGGAGAGCCTGGTGCCAGCGGCAAGCGCCCGGTTAGCGGCTGCCTGGATAACCGGCCCATCGGCCATAGGATCGGAAAACGGCACCCCCAACTCAATGATGTCGGCACCAGCATCTGCCAACGCCAACGCTAACTTTTCGCTGGCAGCAATATTTGGATTCCCGGCGCTGATAAAAACTGTCAGCGCTTTCCGTTTTTCTTGTTGACATTGACCGAATATAGCTTCAATTCTACTCATTGCATCTCCTTCTTGTAAGCCCGCACACTCTGCATATCTTTGTCGCCCCGACCCGAAAGATTGACAATAATTGTTTTATCGGCAGCCATACTCGGGGCACGCCTGATCGCTTCAGCCAGCGCGTGCGCCGACTCCAGCGCCGGGATGATGCCTTCTTGTTGACAGAGCAAATCAAACGCGGCAACGGCCTCATCGTCATCAATCACGGTGTAGTGGACACGGCCGATTTCATGCAGAAAGGCATGCTCCGGCCCGACCCCCGGATAATCAAGCCCGGCGGACGCGGAATGCGTCGGCCGCACCTGACCGTTATTATCCTGAAGCAGATAGGTTTTGTTGCCATGCAGCACGCCAAGGCGGCCACCGTTAATGCTGGCGGCATGAAATCCGGAGGCAACCCCTGAGCCGCCCGCCTCAACTCCAATCAGCGCCACTTCCCGGTCTTTAAGAAAACCGGCAAATATCCCCATGGCATTGCTACCGCCACCGACACAAGCGATAACTTCGTTTGGCAAACGTCCAGCCTTACTGAGAATCTGACGACGCGACTCCTTGCCGATAACCGACTGGAAATACCGCACCATCTCCGGATAGGGATGCGGTCCGGCAACTGTGCCGATAACGTAAAAAGTATCTTCCACGGTGGCAATCCAGTTGCGAATGGCCTCGTTCATGGCATCCTTCAAAGTGGCTGAACCTGAGTTTACTGTAGTTACCTTGGCGCCCAAAACCAGCATCCGTTCAACATTCGGTGCCTGACGCTCAATATCCTCTTGCCCCATAAACACCTCACACTCCATGCCAAATCGCGCCGCCATCGTAGCAGTGGCAACGCCATGCATACCAGCACCAGTTTCGGCGATGAGCCGACGTTTCCCCATGTATTTGGCAAGCAACGCCTGTCCCAGCGTATTGTTCACTTTATGTGCACCGGTATGATTCAAATCTTCACGCTTCAAGTAAATTTGCGCCCCTCCCAAATAGCTGGTTAAACGTTCCGCGAAATAGAGCGGCGTGGGACGTCCAACGTAATCGGCCAGATAGTGCTTAAATTCGCGTATAGCCGCTTTATCATGAATAAATTGCCGGTAAGATTTTTCCAATTCATGCAATGCCGGCATCAACGTTTCCGCCACATATTGGCCACCGTAAATGCCGTAATGTCCTTTCTTTATCATATTCCTGTCACCGCCGGGTTATATCATTATTTGAAATTTCTGTGTTTTAAGCTTAATTTAGTAGACGTCTCATATTTTGGCAATACTGAAATAAGGTAAGAATATCGCCGTCCTGCCTTTTTTCAATCTCAATTACTGATTGCTACCGCAATTATCGCGGCAGCAATCAGTAATATGACATAAATTTTATAATTCAGAGAACTTTTCGTTAAAATCGCACAATACCGTGACATGGCAAAAATAAGGGTTGCGAACACGAGCCGCATGTGACAAATTGTCCCACTTTTTGATTTAAAAAACCTGCGCCAATTTGTCTCATTTTGGCTATTTTTAACTATGAGCCAATTGCCGATCTACCTAATCGAGCGTCAACAATTTTTGGCATGAACCATGCTACATAAAGATGGTACAACAATCAACAAATCGGGAACTTTCCCGAAAGGAGGCATGTCATGTTAGCAAGAATCAATGACAATTGGGGATTATTCAATCCCTGGCGTACCGTGAACGACCTGCAAAGGGAGTTCTGGAATCTTTTTGAAGACCTTGGTGACAGCGTCAACCGCTATCGTCCGGGTTATCCCAGATTAACTATTGACGAAGATGATAAAACAGTGAAGGTGAGTGTTGCACTGCCGGGTTACAACAAGGATCAGATCGATGTTGAAGTACTCGGGGATTTCCTCACCGTAAGTGCTGAACGGCTGGAACCGGATTTGGAGGAAGAAGAAAGGTATCTGCACCGCGAACGTTCGTTCGGCAAGTTCCAGGAATCGATAAAGTTGCCGGCACAAGTACAAAGCGCCAAGAGCAACGCCAAGTATATCAATGGTATTTTGGAAATAACGCTTCCCAAAGCAGATTCGGAAAAGCCTCGTTCCATCAAAGTAATAAATTCCTGATGGGTTCAGATGAACTAATGCAACATGGAGGATTTAAAAATGAGTGAAAATAATAAAACTGAACAAACGATGGAATATATCGACTTTGCACCGCCATCAGATGTGATTGAAAACGATCACGTCATCAGATTAGCCATGGATATGCCAGGCGTCTCCAATGATAATCTGTCCGTTGACCTTGATGATGGCATTTTGAAGGTGACTGCTGACACCAGTCTCGATCGTAATGGCAAACGCGTTCGCTACAAACGGTCATTCCAGGTTACCGATCAGATTGATGCCAATAAGATTACTGCCAAGGTCTGTTCCGGAGTACTGGAAGTGGTTATGCCGAAAGCGGAAGCTGCCAAAGTACGCAAGATTCAGGTTGCGGTAGAATAATATAATGAGCGCCGATGATTTTTTTTCATCGGCGCTAATTATATGGAGCAAATCATGAACATGGAAAAATTAACCAACCGCTCACGCGAGGCCCTATTGGCCGCCCATAACGAAGCGATAGAGCGAGGGCATCAGGAAATCAAGCCAGTCCACCTGCTTTACGCGTTGCTGAAACAGGAAAACGGGCTGGCTGGTTCCCTGCTCACACGCCTTGGTGCCGATCCCGGCTCGCTTCTCTCGAGAGTGGAGAACGCGCTCGGCAGCATCCCCTCGGTTTCCGGTTCCGGCGCGGGCCAAATCTATAACTCCCGCGAATTCAGTCAACTAATGGTTGATGCCGCCAAAAAGGCAGAGACGATGAAAGATGAATATGTCAGCGTTGAACACCTGCTCCTGGCACTGCTGAAATCAGGCGGCAAGGCTTCCGAACTGCTGACACAGGCTGGCATTACCACAGAAAAAGCCCTCGAAGCGCTGAAAAGCATCCGTGGCAATCAGCGGGTAACCTCACCTGATCCGGAAAGCACATTTGAAGCGCTTGAAAAATACGGCCGGGATTTAACCCGGATGGCGGAACGCGATAAGCTTGACCCGGTTATTGGACGCGACGAAGAAATTCGGCGCGTTATCCAAATTCTTTCGCGCCGCACCAAAAACAATCCTGTCCTTATCGGCGAACCCGGAGTCGGTAAAACTGCTATTGCTGAAGGATTAGCTATCCGCATCATGCGCGGCGACGTGCCGGAAGGACTCAAGGGACGGCGTTTGGTGGCGCTGGACATGGGAGCACTCATTGCCGGAGCGAAATATCGCGGCGAGTTTGAAGAACGCCTTAAAGCCGTGCTCAAGGAAATTACCGCCGCCGAAGGCAACGTTATTTTGTTCATCGACGAACTCCATACCGTAGTCGGTGCCGGCGCCGCAGAAGGTTCAATGGATGCCGGCAATCTGCTAAAACCGATGCTTGCCAGAGGCGAACTACACTGTATCGGTGCCACAACCCTGGATGAATACCGCAAGTATATCGAAAAAGATGCGGCGCTGGAACGCCGTTTCCAGTCAATAGTGGTAGATCAGCCGAGTGCCGAAGACACTGTCTCTATTCTCCGCGGTTTGAAGGAACGTTATGAGGTACATCATGGCGTAAAACTTAAAGACAGCGCGCTGGTCGCGGCCGCGGTTTTATCGGATAAATATATCGCCGACCGTTTTCTGCCGGATAAAGCTATTGACCTGATAGACGAAGCGGCGGCAAGCCTGAGAACCGAGATTGACAGCCGTCCGACTGAAATCGACGAAATTGAGCGTCGTGCCATGCAGCTCGAAATTGAAATCACCGGATTGAAAAAGGAAAAAGACAGCGCATCCAAAAAACGCCGGGAAGATATAGAAAAAGAACTGGCTGAACTAAAACAGGCCGGACAGGAGTTGCGTGCCAGGTGGGACAGCGAAAAGAATGCCATTTCCGAATTGCGCACGCTGCGTGAATCGCTGGACATGGCCAGAACCAATCTGGAACGCGCGGAACGCGAATACAATCTGGATAAAGCGGCCGAACTGCGTCACGGTACTATTCCCGGCATCGAACGTCAAATCGAATCGGCTGAGAAAAAGCTGGAACACGAAAATCGCAATCGCCTGCTCAAGGAAGAAGTTGACGAAGAAGATATCGCGTCAATCGTCAGCCGCTGGACTCACATTCCGGTCAGCAGACTGATTCAAAGCGAGAAGGAAAAACTGTTGCAACTGGCCGAATCTCTCCATCAGCGCGTAGTCGGACAGGATGAAGCGGTCAACGCCGTGGCCGATGCCGTATTGCGGGCGCGGGCCGGTATGAAAGACCCGAATCGTCCAATTGCGTCATTAATCTTTCTGGGGCCGACCGGGGTCGGTAAAACCGAACTGGCCCGGGCGCTGGCGCAAAATTTGTTCGACGACGAACACGCCATGGTGCGAATAGATATGTCCGAGTATATGGAAAAGCACAGTGTTTCGCGCCTGATTGGTGCACCGCCGGGATATGTTGGCTACGACGAAGGCGGACAACTGACCGAATCCATTCGGCGGCGTCCTTACTCCGTCATTCTCTTCGACGAAATCGAAAAGGCGCATCATGATGTCTTCAACATCTTTCTCCAGATTATGGAGGATGGCATGGTTACCGACTCGCATGGACGCACGGTCAATTTCAAGAATACGATTATCATTATGACCAGTAATATCGGCAGTGATCTGATTCTTGAACATAAGGGCAGCACCACAGCCATCCGCAACGAACTAATGCAGATGCTGCGTGTCCATTTTCGTCCGGAATTCCTCAACCGGGTGGATGAAACACTAATCTTCCACGCGCTGGATAAAGACCATTTGCTGGAAATCGTTAATATTCAGATCAACGGCTTCAGCAAGCGACTCGCGGAACACAATGTGAAACTGGAAATAACCCCGGCAGCCAGACAGTTCCTGGCAGACGTTGGCTATGATCCGGTCTTCGGCGCGCGTCCGTTGAAACGCGCGATTGTCCGCGAACTGGAAACCCCGGTATCACGTCTGCTCATCAGCGGCGAACTTGCCGAAGGCGCAACACTCAAGGTGGACAAAGACACCGACGGCTTGACCTTCACAAGTTGAATTTACGGTCAGGGGCCCCGAAAGGGTTCTCTTTATTCCATTTTTGTATCCTTTGCGCTTTCCTCGCGTGGCGGGCTTATACGATATATCGACTTTTCATTAATGGCGTAGATGTCTCTTCCAGAAGGGCACGGAAAAATCGATGCCGGCATATCAATTCCGTATATTCGGTAAAGTCCGTTGTCGACATTCAAGTCAACCATTCCGGTACGATAACCATCGAACCAAAGCAATCCGTTACCGGTGTAAAACCGTCGATGATGCATGTTGATCGGACCGTTGTACTTGGGGGTGATAGCGAAATTGCGCCAATGCCGATGCTCGGGCGGATAGTAGGTATAGCTGAAAGCATACAGAAAAACACTGTGCCCACTCTTGATATCAAAGGTGAAAAATTTGCATGATGACCGGCCGTTGGAAAAATAAATAACGTCGCCACGCCGCAGAGCAAATGCCCCCGGCGCTCCATCGCCAGGCACCGTGACAAGCTGGGAAAATTTGCTGGTGTCAGGAGAAAAACTCCATAATCCCGCAGTATTACTTCCTCCGGTCCCCAACAAAATACGCTGTCCTGACTCATCGGCGAACATGCCTCCGATATCAAGGATTTTCCCGTAGTCAAGCGGATTGCGTTTGTCGCGTCTCAAGATAGAAACGATGGTCTCACGATTGGAGCCGTCAAGCTTACATGAGAACAATATCCGTCCCTGGTGTTTTTCGCCGGCGACGGCGTAAATTCGGTCTTTTAGCATAGCTAAAGCAAAAACTTGCGGTTCCGGCAACTCCTCAATAAGCTCCATTCTCTGGGTGCCCCTCGATACGACAGCTATTTCCCCGTCATAAATGAAAATAAAATAATCTTTATTAACAAAAAACGTGTTATAATCCTTTTGATATTGTTTTGCCGTTTTTGTCCGGGTTTTAAACAGCTCTTGTAATTTGATCGTTTCAGGATTAAAACTCAATATGCGAACATGCTGAACGTCTTGGATCAACAGATAGATAATCCCTTGATATTCCACTGCGTGCCGCATGGTGCTAACAGGTATATCTGTAACCTTAGTTACTGTTAGAGGATGGTTTAGGATAGTTAACGCCTGCTTGGATTCCGGTGTAAGGGGCGGTGTCAACGCCCTGGCCATGCGCAGTAATGTATGAGCCGGGCTTCCCGCCAGTCCCTCGTCCCCATCGGTACGGGCCAGCCGCCATTGACTCAGCACATTTTGATAACGGATTATATTTTCCGCGATTTCGTCGGGGGTTTTCAGAAACAGCAGCTTCGGTTTTATTTTTCCCCATGAGCTGGGTGGTGCTTTATGTGCCTTCATCTCCATGATTTTGGCTTGATAAACCTTATATGTACCCGGCGACGGGTTATAACTCAAAATCGCTTTAATATTGTCATTGAGAGGTTTACTTTTTATCAAAGGTAGATATTTATCCAGATCGCGTTCTAGTTGTTTCTTGCTAAAATTGCTTTTGGCGCAACTGCGCAGCAATTCCCACATCAGTCCCAGCTCCTGGATATTCTCCTGACTACAGCTTTTACAGGCATTAATAGTTGCCGAAGCGGCGGGGCTTTGCAATTGACAAGTCAACGCGGAGGTAAAACGCGGGTTGGCTTCGGTAAAACGGATAAGCGGGAATCTTGGACAGTTCGGATGAGAACTGAATTTGGCGTAGGTTCGCAATAGTTTAGGCATTAACTCGAAATAGTGCTTGATCGCTTCATCATAGTGAAAAAACAAATAATGGTTGCACGACCTTTGCGCTGAATCCAGATAAAGTTTCAACTGGCGAGTTGTTGTGATCGGTTCAGTTAGCGAATACCCGCCATTCAGTCTATCTCCTTCGTTCAGATATTTAGGGCGCAACTCATTATACAACTCCTCTGCCTGTTGTTTTTGCGCTGCCGAGAAGTGACGGTAATCATCACCCGCCATAGGAGAAAAAAACAAGGTGAAATAGTTATAGGCGTTATGAGGATATGACGAGAATCTTTGTCGTAGGTAATCGCCATGATTTATCAGCATGCGCATTGCCTTCAACTGTTGGTCAATCTTGTCTTGGTGAGAATGATATTCATGGGCATTGACATAATTATATAACGCCTGGCCGTAGTGGGACATGACCTGCATGTCATCAGGATCGAGAGCCATGGCCGTTTCAAGCTTCGGGAATGCCTGGCGAAAATCCCGTTGCGAAGCGTAAAATAAAAATTCCTGATAATATCTGGCGGCCTCTTCTTTCGCAGATGCAACCGGTGCGAAAACGCTATCCTTCGCAAGAAATCCGGCAAGTTCTTTCATCATTCCCTGTATCGTCGCAGTGGGATCGGTAACAGCCGATGGAAAACTGTATTCTTTTAATTGTCTGCCGCCAACATCAAAAAGGTATAATTTAAGATCGACGTTATCCGCCGATGTCCCCTGCGAAAATTCAAAGTCAAGCAAATATGCCGATGACAAAAGCCGATATTGTTCTCCGGTCAATTTTCGTTCTTTATTTATCAGGCCGAGCCGGGCACGCTCCAGCACCGCAATATCAGGAGCCGCCACTAGGCGGCGCTGGATTTCTTCAGCAATATTTTCGAGCTGATATTTGTATTTTGTCGACACTCCGGCATTGCGCACCGCTAACACTGCCACGTGACTTAGTTTTTGCGGATCACGCAATTGCAGCGCCGTTTCAATCGCTGTGATAGTGCTTTTAACGTCATTCTCAAGCTTGCCTTCCAAGCGGATGTCACATAGTTTGAAACCTGTTTTAGCGTCAAACACCAGCAGTGATGAAAGCACGGGGGGATTGCCATCTTTAGTATTGCTTATTACGGCAAACACATCGACATGGGCGATGCGGGCGAAGTGCGACAACTCCGCTGCAGTTATTCCAGAATGCGATAACTTATGTTCCTTTAACAGCTTGTCTACTTCGCTACGGTCTAATACAATGATATTATCTTTACCGGAGAGTATAGCCAACGCCAAGTCAGCAACTTTGTCCGCTTTTGGCGAATCCCCGACAATCGCTATCCTCGAACTTGCCGCGTATGTCTTTGAGCAAACAATCAGCAACAATATTAAACACAAAAAGTTACGTATCAATTATTTATTTTCCTTAAAAATATCAGATATATTGATTATTGAATGCTTCACTTCAAAACCCGGAACAGTTCGCCAGCAAGCCGTAAAGCTGCTTGAGCAATTGCTTCTTTGGCAACAAGCTGGTATGATGCTCCGGCTATGCGTTCCTTTTGCGCACCGGAGGCCAGAAGTTTTTCATCTTTTACCTCAGTAACTTTAAGCTCTATCCTGGCGGCGGCAGCAACAAATTTGCCATAACTGCCGGCATTTTCGGCGAAAGCTTCTCCGATGATTGCATACTGGGCATCGGAACGATTGGCGACAACATCGAATCCGAGTGCCAACAACAGATTTTCAATTTCGGTCTGGGCAGCCGGATCATAGGCTGGAATATTAATGTTTTCGGAGATTTTAACAAACACTTTCCGTTGTTTGCCTTTTATTGTTGCGGCCAGATTATCCCTAACACTTTTCTGAGTCAAGGGAGCAGGGAGCAATGCGTTTCCGCGCTGTTCCAGCAAAGCACAAACTTTTTTCTTCAGTTCGGAAACCATATCGGTTGGAGCGTTGCGCCCGTTAACACTGGCACCAACAACTCTGCTGGTTTCTGTGCCGATTATTTTGGCTACTATAAAAGTTTTATCGCCGGATTTGAAAATTGAGCCGGTAATCAGGATTTTGGCACCTATCATACGTCCGAGTTTAACCTGCGAGTCACTGTCAACCAGTCCAATAGCGGAAAGATGAAGTTCGCCCAATGCCTTGTCAAGTTCAGCGCGCTCAATAGTGTTAACTCCGGCATTCATTAATCCGACGCTGAGCAGTTCCGCCACGGATTTCCCAGCGTTGTCGTTTTCGAACTCCCGGCTCCGACCTTCAAAAGAGAGCACCGCCACAGTTGGAACGAACTTGATAATTGTTTCATTTGCTGGTTGTTCCGACAACTCATTTCCGGTGTTACCAAACACATTGACGACGGCCATAACCAACGCAACAGACAGCATCTTTTTCATTTTTCTTGCTCCTTGATAAGGTTTTTGATTAAAATGATGTTTTCAATATTGTCGAAATCAAATTCCGGACTGAACACGATAACCTTGTTTTTTTTATCACGCATAATCACATAACTGAAGCTACCGCGATTGTCCAGCATTTGTTCTTCTATATCCAATAAGACGCTCAGACTACCGGGAATCTTAGCGCGATGCAGGGATATTTCCGTCCAATGCGGCTCAATCTTCAATGGAAAATCGCGTTTATCAGGAAAATATAAACACGTTTCAATACCGTCAGTCTGATGGGGTTCAATCTTCAATGAGAAATCGCGCTTGTCAGGAAAATATAACGTTTCAATACCGTCAGTCTGAGTGATATTTTCAATTACCCGGACTTTAACATCTTCGGATCGCCAGTGCCAATTAATGATATGCTTGTTCAATTTTGCTATTTTGGAACTTGGCATCAATAGAATTTTCGGAGACCATATTTTGACTTTCCGGGAGACGTTATTAACGGTCAGTATTGCGTCAAGAGCAGTTCCGTCTTTCAACGCTGGCAAATTCAGTTTTATTTCTCCGTCGCCGGACGCAATAATTCTTCCGTGTCCTGTAGTGAACATCCATCTGCCTCGTCTCGGCATTGTCTGTTCGCGTCCTGACCAGAGATTGACAGCATTTTCCGATTCGACGGCACCGAGCGACAACGCGCATACCGTCAATAATACTATTCCAGGCATCTTCATGGTAGCACCTCCTGATGGCTAGTGGTGATTCTCAATTTTTCAAGAATATCACTACTGCACTGAGCAATTTTATCATGCAGTTCTGTGAATATATCGCTAATGTTGAAACGTCCTATTTCTTTTTGTTTCAGATATTGAATCAAAATATTCAGATGAGCTTTATTTACTGTATCGTTGGGCTCAAATTAGAATCACCGGAAAGTTCCGCTATCGAAAGTTGTTTATTGCCAACAAATAGAAAAGTTTTTTCATTTTTTTGAATCCCTTTCGGCGCTTTTGAGGATTTCGTTGCGATCTTTCAGCGGAAATATCAGAATGCCCATTGATTCCGAATAACTGGAATAACTAACCATATATTTGCTTCCCAGGTAAGACGCCGGATAGACTCTGCCGCATTTGAACGGATAGTACATTTTTTCCCTGACGAAGAAGAGCGCGTTTTTTTCAAATAAAATCCCGTTTGAATAACCGCTGCTGCCGAGATTGACTTTTGTTTCGCCGAATTTGACATTTCCGAATCGTAACGGTGTGGAATAATCAATGTCTATTTTTTTATCTTTATTTCCAATCTTTTCCGGCAAATTCTCAACGATCCGCGCGTCCGGATACTTAACCATCAGCCACGGTCGCCATACTCCATCTTTTCCGATCGGCCCCGCACCATGATGATCCGCAACGAGGATAACCTGGCCGTTCTCCAGATAAAGTTTTGCCGAAGCTCCATTGAAAACCGGTAGATTTCCAGACCGTTCTATCCATTTTTCCGTTTCGTAATGGTAGCTCCACAGTTTCATCGGCGGAGCAACCAACCCGTAAGCGAAAGAATTGGTGTGCAGCAGCATCAGCAGTTCTTTGCGTCCGGGGTCAATAAGCAAATGATGAACGTGATAAGGTCTGGGCTGAAATTTTTTCATCGGCCAATCAACGGTTTTATCCAGTGTGGAAATAATGACCTTGGTCTTACGGCTTTTTAGATCATATTCCAGAACTGTTCCTGGTTTCTGCAAACCTGCCCATTGTCCGTAGGAAAGAAATAATTTCTCTCCGTATCCAGTTGCACAAATCAACCAATTGCTGTAAGTGCTGAAATCAAGAATTTCCGGCGCTCCCCCGTCGCGAGGAAACAAATAGATGTACGGCCCGTTTCCGGCAATGTAATAGCGGTCGGTCAGAACGCCCGTCATATGGCCGTACCAGCCATGCTTATGCTTTAATTCTCGCCCGACAGTCAACGAAAAATCGTTTTCGGTATCAAGTTTGTACATTTGAATGGAGTCGTGACGCAGCAAGGCAAAATAGATGAATTTTTCGTCAAAACATGGAGTGGTCGAACGTCCGCGAGCAAGATTGTATTTTTCCACCGGCATGACCGGTTCTTGCCATGGTGATGGGCAAATAATTTCGGGAGTGATTTTCGGTTCAATGCTGAATTTTTCTTCCAGCCGTCTCATCGTCGAAATCAGAGTCGAGTTGTGGCGAACACGATCGGATTCAGACAAATTTTTCGATCGGGGATCGTTTTGAAAATCTTTCCAGAAGCCGTATATCTTATTATGCCAGCGGGATGCGGTTTCTTCTGACACCGTTTGTATTTCTTGATGTACCAGGAGGTCGCGCACAGCTGAATAATATCCGAAGCGTCGGATGGAAATATCCATTATTTTCAGCAGATATTCTGTCGATATATAACCTTGGAGTTCTAAATAGTTGCGTCGATCATTTGGAAAACGGCAACGCTCAAAACATTTTACCAAAGCCTCATTGTAACTCCGGCGCGCCGTGAAAAACGCCTCCGGGGGTACGTTCTTGTTGTTTGTCGCCAGTGCGAAATAACCGTAATGTCCGCGCCATGCGATATGTAGAAATTCTGATTGTATCAGCAAATCAAACACTTTTTTCAATTCCGCCTGATCTTCAGGCGACCGCCGCGAGAGAGTATTGTGGAATTTTCCTATGACGGATTGTTGAAGCAAATTAAATTCACGATTGGGGTTTTTTGCATAAAATTGCTCAATTTGAGCAGCATGTTTGTTGGTTGTGGCGATATAAATGTCGAGTTTTGGCAATATGTACCGGTTGTAAATTGACATATTCCAGAGATTTTGCAAAATATGATCCATATTACTGAGGTATTCGCTTGTCGCTTCTATCCGCGAGAAAAGCGTGGGCGCATTTTGGATCTTCTTTTCGCAAATCCGGTGCTGTATATGAATCAATCTGTCAATCAGTTCCTTCAGCCGCGTTTGTTCCTCCGGGCTGAATTGTTGGAAATTCTGGGGGGAGAAATGTCCTTCGGCCAGCATTCGCATCGCCCAAAAGAGAAAATAATCCTGCTTCTCCGCGACTGGAACCGCATAAGAAAGATTGCGGATATAAAACGCTCCACGCTCTTTGGCCGGAATACGGTATCCGCCGTTGAAACAGGCGTGAAAGACCATTGCGGCAAGCTTCAGCTCCTGTTTCGGATTCAAGGCCGTACCGGCGGCCGCCAGTTCAAGGGCGTTGATTGTTCCGCCGTGGGCAAAAACAAAATAAGCATGATGAAACAGCTTTTTCGATTCCGCATCTTTGTCGGAAATGTTGACGGCGGAACTTGGCTGACCGATTTGTGAAAGAATCTGTTGCGGGGACACTCCTTTGGAAAATGATATGGTTGTTTCTGAAATTATCTCACCGTTAATCTTTTCAAAAGCGATACGTAATAATCCTCCGCCTTTGTCGTCGTTACGACCTTCGGGGCGTACGGTGATTGCTGATGAGTAGAGTTGTTTTAATAGTTCGTGATTTTTCCGGTTGGGCTCTTTGAGTGCCTGAAGCATGAATTCCCGTTCAAGAAAAAATATCTTTGAATCGGCAATAAAACGGCGGCGCAAAAGCGTTACGGCATCCTGCGCGGTATTTTCTAGCTCCGGGGGTAAATTGATCGATAGAAAGGGCAACATGGAAATTTTCAATGCCTGCTCATTTTTCCCGATGAGTTCTCCCTTTTGGGCGGCATGACGGATGGCCGTTGCGACGATTTTTGCCTGCACCACCACGTTTTCCTCGGGTAACGCAATATCGTTAATCCTTATGCCGGAACGAATGTCAAATATGACAAGTTCCCGATGTTTGTCGTAGCGTAAAACGCAGATGATATCCACGTCTTGAATCTTGTCAAATTGCAATGAGTCCTTCCCGACAATATGAAATTCTTTCTGCACTGCGTAAAACTGTTGGCGTTCGAGCAGGGAAATCCCCGGGGCATCGCTTAACAAGACTCCGGCCAAATCGGCGATGGCTTCAGAGTTGCGATCCAGCGGAATAATACCGAGTCTGATTTCGGCGGCGTTTGATCTGCTGTATTCCACAAAAGGAATATAAAAGAAAAGTTGTTCTGCCTCTTTTTTGCGGTCGGAGAGAGGAATATCGGCTTTTAGCAAACCAGAAACAAGTTTTCTCCCCAAGCTTAAAGTTTTTTTCGAAAGGTCGTCAAATGCGTCGGATTGTTCCAAGGAAACAAGTTTTTGATTGGCGAGATTATGGACGATCAGCTTGACATTGACGATCGTCGCTTCGGAACCGGGTTCGAATTCCAGCGTCAGTAAACGAGCGGATGGTGTGAGCGCAAATTGTTTGCGGGTCAACTTTCGTTCGTCGGACACCGTTCCGAGGTGGGAACGCTCCAACATTTGAATCGTCGGAGATTTAATCAATTGTTGTTCAAAAAGCGTGACGAATTCCTCGATTTTCGGATTCAAGCGGTGCGGAATGCCCACGTCGCGCACTGAAACAATGGAAAGATATATTGGATTTGCCACGGCCAGTTTGTTCTTTGCCGCGACAATCTTTTTCGTCGCGTTTTCAGGAGAATCATCCCAGAGCCGGAAACCGTTTTTTGCATTGAACACCACCAAACGATTGGAGGTAAATACAGCGAATACATCTACATGCGGAAAGTGTTTTGCCAACACTCCTGCGGAAAGTCTGATCGTGTTGAGCTTGTGTTCATTTAAAACCTTCTCTATACCGCTTCTCTCTAAAAGTTCAAAATCGCTCGCAGATGATAGTTCCGCCGTGACCGGATCAACGAGATTGCCGTCGCCGATCAGCGCCACCTTGACCGGCGCAGCGAAAAGAGAAAATACGAGAAAGAATATCCAAATGTACTTCATGAGAGCGCATCCGAAATATAACAATTGGCATTCTGTCGGACAACCGGAATTACTGTACGGACGCGTCTTTTGTTCACTGTAAGCTCCACATCAAGCACTAACGTCGATACGTCACTCCGGGAAATTACCACATTCCCGGAAAAATCAGCAGTATCACTTATGAAATCGTTCCGCTTGACCCAACCTTTGAACAGAGCGGCTTGAACTGCATCGGCGGCATCGGCGGAAGAATTCACGATTTTGATCGCAATGGCACGATACAAACCCAGCTTTTTCCCGATCATATCTGTAAAAATGATTTTAAACTGCTTGTCGTCTACTTTCATTATGATTCCGGCTTATCCTGTCTATACAATAAGACGTTATTGTCTATAATTTTCTTAGTTGAAACAAAACAAAGTGCGAAAATGTTCTCTAATAAATACTGTCGCACAACAGAAATCCCTCGCTCTTTGGGTGGGTCGAAATTACGACATCCGAGGAGGAACGCAATACTTTCACTATACAAGGCTTCTGCCGACGGGAAAAACTATTCCGGATTATTGATAATATCAGCGATGTTGCGGAAGTTGCGGAAATGTATACCTTGGACATCAGGCTCGGCATCCCCTGCATAAATTACTGTTGGCGTAAAGGTGTTTTTTGCCAATTTACTGAAACGTTGCAAGCCCTTGGCAAAAGAAAAGTCATAAGTCATGCCACCCTTTATTTCGACAGGCAGAAGTCGTCTGCCTTGATTAAGAATTAAATCAATTTCAAAACCTTGTTTGTCTCGAAAATAATAGAGTTCTGGTTCCTTGCCACGATTATATCGTGCTTTCAAAGCTTCTAATATCACTAAATTTTCAAAAAGTCCGCCGAACAACGGATCTCGAGCGACTTGGCTGGTGTTTTCAATCCCTAAAAGATGGGCGGCAAGCCCGACATCAGTAAAATAGATTTTAGGTGATTTGATTTGTCGCTTGCCGAAATTTTCAAAATAGCAAGGCAGGCGAAAAATAATATAACTCGCCTCCAATACCGATAGCCATGAACCCAAAGTGGTGCTTGATACCCCTATATCACCCGCCATGCTGTTTAAACTGACAATCTGTCCGACACGCCCAGCCAACAATTTTACGAATACCTCGAAAGCATGCTGATTGGAAACGTTGATAAGCTGGCGCACGTCGCGTTCAACATAAGTTTGGTAATAACTACGGTAAATCACATCCGGTGGAATATTCTTATCGTAGAGCCTAGGCAGAAATCCCTTCAAAATATACTCGTCCCGGTCGAGATTAATTCCGGCATGATTCAATTCATTAATCGAAAATGGCAGTAATTTCAATATTCCTGTGCGCCCGGCAAGCGACTGACTTATTCCGGCATGCAGCTCAGGTTGATGTGAACCGGTAAGAATAAAAATACCGTTTTCATTTTGAGCATCCGCATGGATTTGAACCGTGTTTAAAAGTTGCGGAACTCGTTGTACCTCGTCAATAATCACAGGAGCTTCATGTAGCTGAAAAAAAGCAATGGGGTCATCCATAGCCAGTTGACGGTCAGATTGATTGTCCAAGTTGACATAATTGTGAGCGGGAAAACAACTTTTTGCCAGGGTAGTTTTTCCGGATTGGCGTGGCCCCAGAATGGTTACTACCGGGAAATATCCGGCTAATCGCAAAAGCTGCGCTGTCATTGTTCTTTTTATCATATAATACCAATGAGCCAATTGTTTTCCGTGTACAATAGTAATCGCTCTCACCCAAGGAGTCGTAAAACATTACGTACAGCACAAGAATACATCATTTTTGACTTTTTTCAAGTTTAATTTACAGAAAGTCAAAATATGGATTGCCTTACTTATTTTATCCAGTTCTCCATTGTTATACTTTCTAATCTATTGTAATGTTTAATAGAATTTTATGCCTTCAATGTCATGTTTGCGTACTTACATGTTTGCGTACTTAGAAGTCTTCATCCGTCATATATTCCCACATCTCATTTTGATGCAGCCAGATAGCCCGCATTCCCCACCTTTTTTAGTCCTTTTTTTTGCAATTAACAAGCCCGACCGTAAACTGAACAGCGATCATCTCATTCTTTTTTCATCGGAATAACGGACTTG
>JAGYNC010000179.1 GCA_018400135.1 Victivallaceae bacterium | reverse complement strand
AAAATTCAAAAGGTCGCGGAACCATCAATCAATCCCCGCCAAGGTCAACACCGGAGTTGACGCGAGATTTATTCTGTGCCACATTAGTAACATTGCTGTTGACGTTGCGAATGGTCGAATTTTTGACGTTGGCGTTGGCAGCATTAATGCCGGAATTTATATGGGACTGGTTGGTTGCGGTGTTTCGAACCTTGATATTACTATTGTATAATTCTGAATTAACGACCGCCGAACCTTTGACGTTAATGCCGGAATTAACGGTTGATTTATTCTGGGCATAGTTTCTCACATCATTGTTGAGGTTGGCCAGCTTTGAATTTGCAACCATTGCCTTGTCTGCGTTAACGCCGGAATTGATTTTTGAACCGTCAAGGGCAGTATTGCGAACGTTGAAATTGGAGTTTCGGATTTCAGAATTGATAACGTGGCTCTTATTGGCCGAAATGCCGGAATTAATTTCTGACTTGTTTAATGCTACATTGGCGACGTTGTCGTTTCTATTGATTAATTTCGAATTCTGAATGAAAGAATTGTTGGCATCAATCCCGGAATTGATTTTTGATTTGCCATCAGCAATATTTGTGACTTTATTGTTGGTATTACGCAATTCGGAATCTTTCACCTGTGAACTATTTGCGGAAATTCCAGAATTAATACGCGATTCATTGCTGGCAGTATTTTTGACGTTGGTATTGGCGTTAATCAGTTTCGAATTGTCAATGGTAGAGCCGTTGGCAGCAATACCGGAAATGATTTCCGACTTATTCGTGGCTTTGTTGACAACATTGTTGTTGACATTGCGCAATTCAGAGTTGTTCTTAATAGTCGCGCCCCGCGCCTGAATCCCCGAATTGACTTTGGAACCATCTTTGGCTTCATTGGTCACGCGAGTGTTGTTGTTGGAGATAGTAGAATCGGATACCGTGGTTTTCGGGCCCGGCAGGGCAACTACGGAACCAATTAACAGTGTTACGACAGCGACAGACAGCATACTTTTCATTTTTCAATTCTCCCGGTTAAATTTTTTGGTACAATGGTTACCATTCAGTTTTTTGGAAAGGACTAAGTGGGGTCTCCTTTTTTCTTTGAACAGCATTGTTATTGTTTGGAATCATTGTGCTTCGGCGCGAATCAGTTGATTTCGGCACCGAAACATTTGCTGACTCCTGATTAACCGCAACATTTGTTGCGGACGGCGTTCCAGAAACTCGGTTATTGCTTGCCAGCATGTTATCAATTGTCTGTATCATGCGGGCCGGCCCTTCCTGATCGGGGAACAACGCAAGTGCCTGTTCGTAATAAACTCTGGCCTGAGCAAGTTTATCATTATTTACCAACTCGTCGGCGGTGGCGATCATAGTATTATATTTTTGCACGTTAGCCAGATACTCATTATTTTTAAGTTGTTCCAGTCGTGCTATTTCTCTGGAGTGTTTCCGATTGCGTTCGCGGGCCTTGTCTATGGGAACGCTTTCCCACAATTTAATAAAAAGTTGAACCCGGTCATTGCATTTAAACTTCTTCATGGCATCCGCGATTGCCGCTAAATCTTGTTCATTTTGTGTTTTCCCGTCGCGATCAACCTGAGAATAGCCGTGAAAAAACAGATACTCTTCCAGATAAGCGTTTTGATCAGTATAACTCAGGTCAGCGAATTCTTCAGTAAGGCGCTTAATCATTGACGTGTCCGGCGGAAATTGGTCGATACAACGCCAGTATGGAACATCAAAGAACTTGCCGAGTATTTCGAGCACGCTCAATTCCACCAGCAGTCTGATGGCGTGATATTTACCTTGTTGTTGGCTGAGAGAATAATCGAATCCCCCACCGATTCCCTGAAAGTAGTAACCGACACTCCAGCCCAGCTTGGATTTACGCAAATTAACGGAGTTGATAGCCTGGATGCCCGATAAATAAGCCTGAGTTTGATAGTCGAGCAACTGAACATCCACAGTAATCCTGGAGACGGCACCACCGGCGGTGTAGCCAAGGCCTCCGTCGTGGCTGTAGTTAGACCCAAAATCTCCCTCCTGCACCTGGGCTTCGGCCCTCAATTCGCGTTGCTTTTCGATCATATCCTTGTCGAATTCGGTAATGCCGCCGGCAATAACAATTTGAGGCAGCGCCCGGTTGATATTCCCGCCGGTAGAAGCTTCACTGATCACATAGTTGGGATCATATGGCAGATAAACAACCCGGGGGCCTATTTTATTGACGGAAGAAATTAACATTCTGGAAATATCGTCAGGCAATCCCTTATCGGCAGTCTGATTGCTGATGATTTTGCTTTGTACCCTTACCGGTGCCATATTATAGGCATCAAGCATCTTGCCAAAGCGTTTCAGGGCAGCGTCGTAACGGGTTTTCTTCGCGGTCATGCCGCTGATATCGCGGTCCATATCGCTGACTTCATCATCGCTGATTTTTCCGCCAAACCAGTCAATAACGGCGCACGAACAAAGCGTCAGGCAAGCCAGCGAAGCCGCCAGTAGCAAACTGCACCAGTTTCTGCCAAATATATTCATCGATATTCCAACGGTAGAAAGTGATAATTGTTATTGTTTATATTTTACATCATAAGAAAAAAATAGCAAATTTAAAATAATATATTTACCAACCGCCGTTTAAATCCATATTTATCCGGTATTTGCTCATGATCTGATCAATATGCCGCAACTTGTTTCCGATGTCCTGATTATCGGGTTGTTCCCGAGCCAGCGACAGATAAGCTTCTTTTAATTTTCTGAAAGCAGCGGCATTATATGCTTCAGAAGTAGCCGTTGCATATTTTCGATCTGCTTCAGCGAGGCGCTGGCGAAAACTGTCAACCGCCCTTTTTTGCTGCTGCAGGGCCGCATTAATACGGTTGATTTGTTCTGTTGGATAGGCTTGATCCGGGAAGAGTCGCCGCGCAACCAGATAGTGTTCTAAAGCCGATTGCAGTTCTCCATTTGAGTGGAACTTGTCGGCCGTCACTACCAATGAATTGTATTCGTTGACCTTGCGATTGCGTTCTTCCCGTTGCTGTGCCTGAATGGCGGCTTGCCGTTCTGCCTCAGCGGCACGCTGTTGCTGTTGTTCAACAGCAATGCGCCGTTGTGCTCGACGTTGCATGCGACGTCTCACCAGGGCGCGGGTTTTGGCGCTTTCCAGTGGGATATCCAACCACAACGTCAGATAAAGTTGAGCGATGGTTTTAGAGCGGGTTTTTTCCATAGCGGACTCGACTGCACGCTGATCTCCTGCCCCCAATTCATCACTTTCGATATCAATACCGGGATAGCCGTGTAAAAACAGCAACTTTTTCAGAGCTGATATTTTTTCCGGTTCGGAAAAATCTTTAAATCCCTCGTATACCAGGTTAATCATTTGTGTGTCTGGATTGGCGCCGGGAATAACTTTCCAATAAGGCACTTTGAAATGCTTGCCGATGAGTTCAATAATGCTGAACTCCACCAAATTGCGCAATGCGCCATCGACACCTTGTTTCTTGCGCAACTCGTAGTCAAAAGAGGCGCCGTTACCCATATAATAACCATATATTCCCCAAGTCAGTCCATCTGAATGCAATAAAATTGAGTTCGAGGTATTTACTCCCGGGAAATAGGATTGTGATCGATAGTCCATCATACTCAAATCCACTGAGACGCGAGAAACCTTATCGTCGGCCGAATAACGCGCGCCGCCCTGGGCTCCGGCCCACCCGCCTGATGCGTCTCCTTCGCGAGACTTCTCTATCATTTCCTTATCAAAACCGGTGATGCCGCCGGTGATGACAATTTTCGGCAAAATACGCTCTATGATGCCGCCGGTAGTGGATTCGCCAATAACATATTGCACATCAAATGGAATAAAAATCAATGGCCGATTGATTTTGTTGATGGCAGTGGCTACCATAACGTAAAGATCGGATGGCACCTCTTTGGCAGCAGTCTGTGAACCGATATTTTTACTTTGAATCGGAGTATCCGGCACACCATAGGCCAACAACATATCGCCCAACCGATGTAGCGACTCATCGAAAATGGTTTTGCGTCCATAGGCCCGCATATCTTTTTCCAGATCGTCGACTTCGTAGTCTTTGATATCGCCGGCAAACCAGTCCACCACCGCGCAGGATGAAAGCAATATCATAAGACATAAGACACCGGTTCCGCGTACCAATATAGGAAAAGCGGACTTAATCAACCACCGTGTTGACTCTTCTGATTTTTGGATTACTGCCCACATAGACATTTCCTGCATTGGCTTTGCCTTTTTCTGCTTTTTTGCGGGTGCGTTGGCCAACATAGACGTGTTTTGTTCCGCTGGGGTCGACTCCACCTTCGTCTTCATAAACCTTTGCCATATGCCGCGCCTTTATCGACTTGCTCATACTACTACCACCGACGTTAACATCAACATCGCGGACCATGTTGCTTTGTACGTACACGTTGCCCACGCCAGCGCCAGCGCCGCTCTCGCGCTTGCGACTTTGTGCGGGACGAAAAGAGTGATCAACCGTTACACTGCCAATATTGATGTTTCGTCCTCTGGCCTGAACGTCATCGACTTCTACGTTGGTATTAATTCGTTTATGTCTAACGCTTCCTTCAACACTGCCGACTTTGGCGGCCGCGCCAATGGCGGTAATATTACCCCGAACCCGGGTGGAGACATTTGCGTGGCTGGCATTATTCAGATCGACCCCGGTGGTTACTGTGCCATTTACGGCGCGGATATTTGCTTTAGTATTTGTGGAAATTTGTGAATTACTGACGCGGCCTGACTCAATTCTTATTCCGGTACTGACATCAGAATTCCCACGAGCACTGATATTTCCTTGAAATCGATTGCTCAAATCTGAATTCCTGATTGTAGCATCCCGGGCTTTGATTCCAGTATTAACTTCTGCCCCGTTAGCGGCATGGATTCTGGTATTGGTGTTGACGTTGGTGATATTGCTGTTGGCAACCTCAGTTTTCTGGCGCGGGAGAGCGGGACAATCCATCACTACCAACAAGATCAGTGCGGCAGGCAACAAAATTTTCGCGTTCATTGGCGGCACCTCCTAAACCCATAGCCAGGGAAAGGTTTTACTCATTTATACGAAACGGTCTTAAAAACTTATCGGGAACTAAAGAATACATCAAAAGAAATGAAAATGCAACTGATTACTAATGTTTTCGTAAAGCGTATTACAATTCAGATTGCGGGCGCACAGACAACGCGGAAACCGATATTACGCCGGGAAATCTTATAGCCGAAATAATAGCGGGCCGAAGGCATAAGATCGGGTTCGCGACTGACAAAGGAGCCGCCTTTCAGCACCTTACAGTTTTCCTCAGACGATGTCGGGCCAAGTGGATCTTTAACGTCCAGAGTATTTCGGCGTTCACGGTACCAGTCATGGCACCATTCCCAGACATTGCCGTGCATGTCGTAAGTTCCCCAGGGATTTGCCTGTTTGGTGCCAAC
The DNA here is from genome assembly GCA_018400135.1 of Victivallaceae bacterium. Classification (GTDB taxonomy): domain Bacteria; phylum Verrucomicrobiota; class Lentisphaeria; order Victivallales; family Victivallaceae; genus M55B135. The sequence goes on along the minus strand of JAGYNC010000179.1, from coordinate 127 downwards.
CTCATGGGTTTTGCCGTCACTGTTTTCACGGAACCAGGCGTATTCGTCCGGGTTCCCCTGAACAAATGATTGGCGACCGGCCAAACAGGCGTATTCCCATTCAGCCTCTGTAGGAAGCCGGAAATTA
>JAGYNC010000178.1 GCA_018400135.1 Victivallaceae bacterium | reverse complement strand
CTATGAAACGTTAAACCTTCCGGCGGATGCCGCAAGTCATAGGCTTTTTGAAAGGTCGTCATGGCGCTTGCCACCGGCGGCAGATTGCCGCCGAATTGAAGTCCGGGATTTTCAATAGGGGATGCCCCGAAATGGTCATCCCCGCCATCAAATTCATTTGTTCGACAATCTTTCGCATGACCGCACTTGGTTCGGGGTCAATACTACACAGTCTCGTCGTTCCTCCTCGGGTGTCGTAGCCTCGACCCCACCCAAAGAGTGAGAGGTTACCCCCAATCGTAATGCCTCACGCAATCCTGATTTATCGGGGGCTGGGAAAAAGTTATCATATCGGTTGAGGAGAACGGCGACGAGAGCGGGCAACGAGTAGAAAAAGAGTGAGATGGTATATCGAAAATCAAGCGTTTTTCGGCATAGGGTATTGATTTTTTTCTAAAACAATATATAATACAGTAAAATATACAGTTAAAGATAATTATTCAACAAATTAGCGAGTTTTAAGAAATGACAAAAAGTGTTTTAATTACCGGTGGTGGACGCGGCATCGGCTTTGGCATCGCCGAAAAATTGGCGGAAGCAGGTTTCAATATCGCCATTTGCGATGTGCTGCCGGAAGCCGAAACTGTCCCGAAGATCAACCAGATGGTGTCTTGTTACGGAGCAGCCGCGCTCTATTGTCCGTGCGATGTGACTGATTCCGTCGCTCGCGAAAACATGCTCAACCGGATAATTTCGCGCTTTGGCAGTTTAGATGTACTGGTGAACAACGCAGGCGTAGCTCCGAAGGCGCGAACGGATATTACCGAGATGACCGAGGAGAGTTATGACCGGGTTATGAACATCAACTTGAAAGGGCCGTTTTTCCTGACCCAACTTGTCGCCAGGCACATGCTGGAACAGCAAAAAAACAATCCAGACTTCACCGGGTGTATTATCAACATCGGTTCGATTTCGGCAACCGTGGCCAGTATCAGCCGCGGGGAATACTGTCTGTCCAAGGCGGGAATCGGTATGATGACCTCTCTCTGGGCGGTTCGCCTTGCGGAAACAGGTATCCCCGTATATGAAATTCGGCCCGGCATTATCAAAACCGACATGACCGCGTTGGTTAAGGATAAGTATGACAAATTGATCAGCGATGGACTCGTGCCTCAAAAGCGTTGGGGTTATCCAGAGGACATCGCCAAAGCCGCAGCCATGCTGGCGCGGGGCGACCTGGCCTATTCGACAGGACAGGTTATTCAGGTTGACGGCGGCATGACCATTGCTAGGCTTTGAGAACGGGAAAGAACATGAAAAAACACGCGGTACATACACTGATTCTGGGCAGCGGAGCCGCTGGACTGGCGGCCGCAACGAGGCTGCATGCCGAAGGGATTGCCGATATTGCCATTTTGACGGAAGGTCTGAGCGCGGGAACCTCAATCAATACCGGCAGCGATAAACAAACCTACTATAAACTGGGGCTGTACGCGAACGACCAGGATTCCCCGGAAGCTTTGGCGGAGACTTTTTTCAATGGCGGCGCAATGCACGGCGATCTCGCGCTGGTAGAGGCATGCCTCTCGGCTCGCGCGTTCCACCACCTGGTGAATATTGGGGTATCCTTTCCCCGCGATGAGTATGGTCAGTTCATCGGCTACAAAACCGACCATGACCCGTTACGACGCGCCACCAGTTGCGGTCCCTACACGTCCCGGGAAATGTGTTTAAGTCTGATTCAGGAGGTGAAACGGCGTTCCATTCCGGTTCATGAAAATCGGGTAGCGATCAAATTGCTGACGCTCGGTGAAGGACAACACCGCCGCGCATGCGGAGTTCTGGCCATAACATTGAGTGGGGAGATTGAGGTTTATCAGGCTGAAAATGTGATTTTCGCGGTGGGCGGTCCCGGTGGTCTTTACCGTACCAGCGTTTATCCCGCCATCCATACCGGCGCAATCGGATTGGCGCTGGAAGTCGGTGCTGTCGCGCAAAACCTGCCGGAAAGCCAGTTTGGCTTGGCCTCGATCAAATTTCGCTGGAATGTTTCAGGCACCTACATGCAGGTGCTGCCCAGATTTATTTCCACCGCTTCCGATGGAGTAAGTGATACGCATGAATTTTTGCGTTCTTACTTTTCTTCTGCCGGAGCAATGAATTCGATGATATTTTTGAAAGGCTATCAGTGGCCGTTTGATTCCCGCAAGGCTGCCAGCGGATCGTCAATCATTGATATTCTGGTCTATATCGAAACTGTCGTCAAGGGACGCCGGGTCTTCATGGACTTCAGGGAAAACTGCGAAGGATTAGATTTCGGGAAACTGACTCCGGAAGCGTACGACTATCTGAAGCGTTCCAACGTCTTGTTCGGAACGCCCCTGAAACGCCTCGAACACATGAATCCGGGTGCGATCAGATTGTACGAGGATCACGACATCCACCTGGCGAGAGAGCCGCTGGAAATCGCGGTTTGCGCCCAGCACAACAACGGCGGTCTCGCCGCCAATAGATGGTGGGAGTCGGTCAACATCAAACACCTCTTTCCAGTCGGCGAGGTCAACGGTTCCCACGGAGTATATCGTCCCGGCGGTTCGGCGCTGAATTCGGGGCAGGTCGGGGCGTTTCGGGCGGCTGAATATATCTCTGCCTGTTACCGGGACTGTTCGATTGATACCGGGAAATTCGACGCGATAGCCCGGGAGTCCGCAAGAGAAATAGCACATCTGAAATCAATCGCGGGCGGCGACTGGCAGACCGAACGCGCGGAGTTTCAGTCGCGAATGTCTTTCTGCGGAGCGCATATCCGGCGGCGGGACGAACTTGAAGGGGCGGTAGAAGCGGCCTGGAAACAGTGCCATCGGCTGGAACGTGCCGGTATAGGGAACATTTCTCCAGATGCCGCCATCGAACACTTGCGCAATCGTCAGTTGTGCCTAGCTCACGCCGTCTATCTCGAGTCTATTCTGTTTCAAGCCTCGGCCGGGGTCGGTTTCCGAGGATCATATTTGATGCCGGACAAACACGGCGAACCATGTCATCCGCAACTCGGAGCGGAATGGTGTTTTATGCCGGAAAACACTTCATTTCGGGATTTGGTGTTGGAAACAGTTTATCGCAATGGAAAAACACAAAACGACTGGGTGGCGCGTCGGCCGCTGCCGCGCTGCAACGGCTGGTTTGAAAACGTCTGGGCGGATTACCGCAACAAAAACATCTATAATGGATGATTTTCACTATCACTCCCCCTGTGGGATGATAATGAATGGGATATAAATAAAGGGGAATGGTTATGGCTGGAATCTATGATTTTTCAATTTTGCGTGAATTGCGGAAACGGGATGCCATGAGTATCGCCGAACTTTCGGAAAAATGTGGAGTGTCGACAAGCGTCATTTCAAAACTTGAGCGCAACCAGTGTGTTGCGGAACTGGAGACCATCTATCGCCTGGCCAGGGTGTTTGGACTGACTGCGTCAGACCTCGTATCATTGGCGGAACGACGTACTTCACATACAGCGTCAGCTTCGCAGCATCAATCGGACGGCTTTGTTTTTTCAGAAGTAGCCTACGGCAATCTGAAATGTCTCTTCGGCACGGCACCGGCCGGGGCTAAGGTTTCGAAACCTCATCTGCATCGCGACGACTATGAATTGTGCTGGGTGCTCAAGGGACGTCTGATGTTTTATCTGCCCAATGAAAAACATGAACTTAACAGCGGGGAGTCAATTCAGTTCGATGCTCTGCTGGAACACACCTACGAGGCGCTAGAAGATTGTGAAATTATTTTGGTGCATGTCCGAAAAGACAAGCGATTCTAAAATGGGAAAATACAGAAAAATATCCTCGCTGAAAACAGCTGGCGAATTCAAGCAATATGCTGAACAGTTTGGACTGAAACTGGATATTGCTGATTCGGCAGGCCGCGAGGTGGTTTCAGTCCTCGGACAAAACATCGAATTTCGGGATCGCGTCATCGGCAACCGCTGGTGCATTTTGCCGATGGAAGGGTGGGACTGTCTACCCGACGGGGCTCCTGGCGAATTTACGACCCGTCGGTGGCGGCGCTTCGCCGGCAGTGGCGCGAAACTGCTGTTCGGTTGCGAGGCGGCGGCAGTCATGCCCGAAGGCAGGAGCAACTCCCGCCAGATGATGATTTCATCTGAAACGGTTGACGCTATCGCTTCGCTTCGCCGTGAAATGGTCGAGTTGCACCACGAGAAATTCAGTCGGGCTGACGATCTGTGCATCGGTCTGCAACTCACGCATTCCGGACGTTTCGCGCATCCGGATGACAATCCTCGAACCGGCGGGAGAACCGCATACGCGCATCCGTTGCTGGACAAAAAATTCGGCAATGACGCAAGTTGTGTTTTGTCGGATGGTGAAATCAGAAATATCATCGCGCGTTTTATCGATGCCGCGAAGCTGGCACATCAAGCCGGATTCGATTTTGTCGATATCAAACACGCGCACGGTTATCTGGCTCATGAGCTGCTGAGCGCGGTGCACCGTCCCGGCGATTATGGCGGCAGTTTTGAAAACCGTACCCGCTTCCTTCGTGAAGTGGTCAAGGGCATTAAAAACGAAGTTCCGGCACAGGGCATCGCCGTCCGCTTGAGTTTGTTCGATTTTCTGCCTTTTGAAAAAGGCACCGACGGCATCGGCAGACCAATGGAATGGAACGGAAATTATCCTTATGCCTTCGGCGGCGACGGCACCGGACTCGGCTACGATCTGACGGAAACCGTGAAGTTCATCAAGCTGGCGAAAAGTCTTGGTATTGATATGGTCTGTGCCTCCGTCGGCAGTCCGTACTATAATCCGCATATTCAACGTCCCGCCTATTATCCGGTAGTGGACGGTTACCTGGCGCCGGAAGACCCGTTGATCGGCGTTATTAGACAAATCAAGGTTGTCGCCGACTTGAAAAAGCGGTGTCCGGGAACTTTGTTTGTCGGTTCAGGATATACTTATCTACAGGAGTGGCTGCCGACGGTTGCCGCATACGCCATTGCTCATGATTGGACGGATTTTGTCGGTATCGGCAGAATGGCGTTGTCCTATCCGGATATTTGCGCCGATACCTTGACCGGTGCCTCACTTGACCGGCGACGCATCTGCCGGACATTTGGCGATTGCACCAACGCCCCACGCAATGGTCTGATTTCAGGATGTTACCCGCTTGATGAATGCTATAAAAACAGGCGTGAAGCAGAGCAGTTGCGGCAAGTAAAAAAAACGAAATAACAACTGAGAATAAAACCATGTTGCCCCATGCCGTATTGATGGATAATATCTCGGAGAACATCAACTACGTATATGGAATGGAAAATCTGGCAAGGGAGAAACCACTAATTGACACTAATAAACACCAACGGAGAGGGAGGGAAGTTGTCTCGCGCAGAGGCGCGGAGGGAAAAATCGAAATCCGAAGTTCAGCACTATCGTGCTTGAAGCCCTTTCTGGCGAAAGGTTGTTCGAAGACTCACTCTTCGCTACCCGAAACAAATTCGAAATTCTATAAATCGAATGTTCAAAACATACATACGGCCAGAGGCCGGTGGAGGGACGGGCTCCTGTCCGTCCGAAAAGTAGTGCCAAGGTTGAGAGAGGGTTA
>JAGYNC010000177.1 GCA_018400135.1 Victivallaceae bacterium | reverse complement strand
GCGGAGCATGAACCCTGAAAGGCTTTTCGAGCACGGTCTAATTATGCAGTTGACATTCTGGTTGTGAGGTTGGCAACGTGGCATCCCTGAAATCTGGCGATGGCCAACTCATTGTCCGAAGGTTGACGACTGCCGTCTTCTCCTGCCATGGTGCCGGCCCCATACACACTGCCGCCGGTAATCTCTGTCATGTTGAAAATTTCCGGACAGGCAGACGGAACTCCAACAATAATCATACCGTGGTGTAATAAAGTAAGGTGGAACGACGCAATGGTGGTTTCCTGTCCGCCGTGCTGAGAGCCGGTAGAGACGAAGACGCTGCCGATTTTGCCGACCAGAGAACCTTCCAGCCAAAGTTTGCCGGTTTGATCCAGGAAATTGCGCATTTGCGAACACATATTGCCGAATCGGGTAGGGGTGCCGAAAATAATGGCATCGTAATCCGACAGCTCCTCTACCGTTGCCAAAGGTGCCTTTTGATCAAGTTTGGCTCCGGCGTTACGAGCAACTTCCTCAGGCATGAGTTCCGGAACGCGTTTAACCGTAACACTGACGCCATTGACGCTTCGTGCACCTTCACAAACCGTGTGTGCCAAGGTTTCCACGTGTCCGTACATGCTGTAATAGAGAACCAGAATCTTTTTCATGTTTTACCTCTTTGTTGGTTGTGGCACGTTCTGAAATATGCGTAATCACCGATAAGTATTGACGTACGTCAATACTTATATTCAGGCAGCATCTTGCCATGAGCGGCAATAAGTTCATCGCACATTGTCCGTATTTCATCCAATGTCAACTCCGCTGAAGTATGCGGGTCAAGCATCGCCGCATGGTAGATGTGTTCTTTTTTGCGCGTTGCCGCCGCTTCAATGGTCAACAGATGAACATTGATATTGGTGCGATTGAGCGCCGCGAGTTGTTCCGGCAGTGCGCCAATGAATGTACCGTGAATACCACTGGCATCAACCAGACACGGCACTTCAACCACTGCTTCAGCAGGCAAATTGGTGATTAATCCGTGATTAATGACATTGCCGCCAATTTCAATCGGTTTATCAGTAACCATTGCTTCCATGATCAGTGAACCGTATTCATGGCTCTGGTCGTGTGACAGAGAAGGATTTTCCGTCAGTTCACTGCTGCGTTTTTCCCAGTTGTCGATTTGTTTAACGCAACGGCGTGGATAGTAATCCAACGGTATATTAAATTCATCAATCAGGTGTGGATACTGCTTTTTTATCCAATACGGTGAATATTCAGCGTTGTGTTCACTCGACTCGGTCATGTAATAACCGAAGTAATCCATTAGCGCCAGCCGCACCATATTGTTTGATTTGTCCTCTTTTTTTTCACTTTTTCGCCAGGTCGCTACTTTTTCTCTGGAGCGTTCGCGGATTTCCGGATAGATATCCTTGCCATTCCTGGTAATTTTCAACAGCCAACCCATATGATTGATGCCGGCGATATAATCACGAATAGTATCTGGTTCATACTCCATGTCCAGCGATTTGAGTAATGATGAAACGCAAACTTGCACGGAGTGACATAACCCGATAGTTTTAATGTTGGTATAGCGTTGCATGGCTCCAGAAATAATACTCATCGGGTTGGTGTAGTTGAGCAGCCAGGCGTCCGGACATACTTCTTCCATTTCGCGCGCGAAATCGAACATTACCGGAATAGTACGTAGTCCGCGGAAAATGCCGCCAATGCCGATAGTATCGGCAATGGTCTGGCGCAATCCATACTTTTTAGGTATTTCGAAATCGATAACCGTCGATGGTTCGTAGCCGCCAATCTGGATGGCGTTGACAACAAAATTTGCATGCCTAAGCGCAGTTTTGCGATTTTCCGTTCCCAGGTGTGCAGTGACGGTGGCTCGGCTGTCGTTAATATTGGCATTCAATATATTGATCATTTTTTCCGAATCGCGCAACCGCGTGGCGTCAATGTCATAAAGGGCGATATGAATGTCTTTCAGCGCTTCGCGAGTCATACAATCTCCCAGTACGTTTTTGACAAAAACACTACTGCCTGCTCCCATAAATGCGACTTTGATCATAATAGATTTTCCTTATTCGTGTTGATACAAAAAAAATAAATTCGGTAATACCTCACTCTTTCCTTTGGGATGGGGTCAATACTACACACAACTCGACCCCCATCCAAAGAGTGAGCGATTACTAAATTCGTCAAAAAAATTGTCAATATGAATATTATGCTATATATTTTTAAAACGTCAAGTATAAATATGGTGTAAAAATTTGCTATTAATAATAAAATCATGCTAAATAAACTAAAATCATTGCCGTCGGGTTCGAAAAGTTTCCTGTTTCCTGAACGCATGGTTGCGCTGCATTCGATGTTGATTAACTGCGGACACAGTGTTGAATCTTCGCCGGATTACCGCTGGGACGGTCAGAAACGCGGGCCAAAACAATTCGCGATCTGGCAGTATACTATCAGCGGGGAGGGGGCGTTGGTTTATCAGGGGAAAGAATACCGGTTGCCGCCGGGGTATGCAATGTTGGTGGAAACCCCGCAGGAGAGTGTTTATTATCTACCACCGGACAGTTCTTTCTGGGAGTTTATTTTCATCAGTTTTAACGGCAGCGAAATTATGCGCCTTTGGCGTGAAGTTATTAAATGCGTCGGGCCGGTTATTGAACTTCAGCCTGAGTCCGCGCCAATAGCAGACACAGTGAAGATTATACATAACGCGTACAACGGGAAAATTGCCACACCATATGCGGCATCCGGCGCTGCCTATAATTTTATACTCAGCTTGATGGAAGCGGTTTTGCCGCATGCGAACAGGATAAAACAACGTCCGGCTTTCATCGATGCAGTAATAAATTACTGTCTGGAAAATCCCGACGGTGATCTATCCATTGACGCATTGGCCAGAGTTGCGGGTTACAGCCGGTATCATTTCAGTCGGGAGTTTCATCGTTATCAGGGGATGCCACCAGCTGAATTTGTCAACCGCCTGCGCATTAAGCTGGCAGTGCGATTGTTACAGACCGAAAGACTTACAGTCAAAGAGATTGCCGATCGCTGCGGCTTTGCCGCTCCCGGCTATTTTTGCCGGGTCTTCCGCAACTATCAGGGGATGACGCCGGACTGTTTCCGTCTTAATTTATTGAAATCTACATAATAAAGCGTAATTGACAAGCATTATTCGAGAGCAACTTCCCAACTGTCATCGCAAAACTTTTTAAAAAATTATTTAATTTAATTTGCATTTTATTTTTTTAATGATATATGTCTGATAGTTTTGTTGGGGACCGGAGTTTTTTGTGTAATTTACTTACCAATACTCGGAAGAGTATCCGGAATCCATCGTCATTCATTTCACCATTAATCTAGAGAAATCATACGAATAACAACATACTACGTGTGGTTTCGCAACAAAGGAGAGGAACCATGTATCACAGGTTACTGGCCGCTGGTGTCGTCATGGGAGCGTTGACAGTTTTGGGAGCCGAAGACGGTAAATTGGCGTTGACGGCGGAAAACTGGCACGGGAGCAAGAATGTAAGTTTTGTTGAGGAAGGTAAATCGGGCGGAGCTTGTATTAAAGCGACGAGTCGTGCTACAATCATCAGCAAAAATGCATTTCCGGTTGATCCCGCAAAAAAATATCGTCTTACGGGCTCATTTAAGTCAGCTGGAGAAAAGGAAGGCAAAGTCTATTTGGGTTTTCAGCCACTTGATGCGGAAGAACAAGAAATATCTTCTGTCCAAGTGATTGGTGTTAAAAGAACCGAGACTGAGCTGGTTGAAGCTTGTGAAGCTGAGGATACCGTGATAAAGATCAAGGACGGTTCCAAATGGCGAAAAGCACAAACTGCGCGGGTTGCTTTTGAGGCGGACGACTCCGGTGAGTATACTGACTTACCTAATCGCAATCTGTCCGGTGCCGGGATTATTAAAGTGGAGAAAAAAGATAATTGCTGGGAAGTTGTCTTGAAAAAACCATGCGGCATGTCGTGTCCGGCTGGGACGAAAGTGAGACGACATAATTCTGGTACTTCACGTATGTATTGTGCTGCCGCGAATGTCACGGTTCCAAGCGAATGGAAAACCTATTCCGGTGAAGCTACTGGTAGTGTTAAATCAGGGAATCCGGCAGATAAATTTTGGCCGGGAACCGCATATGTCAAGATTGTCATCCTGGCTAACTTCATGGGAAGTAAAGATAATGTCATGTTAATTGACGATATTAAGATCGTGGAGGAATAAGCGGATAATATCTGTTTTTAACCGCGTTCTGCGTTTTATGCGTAGGACGCGGTTTTTTTGTATTTGGTGTCCGATAGATTGCAAATTTGTCTTACAATATTGTCAGGTTTGAGGATTTAAAAGACTAGTGAGCCAATTGGAAAACTTCCCGTGGCCGCCTGCCTGCGCGTCGCACGCACGCTGACAGGCGCGGCACACCATTTTGGCACGAAACTTGTTAGGTTATTTATTTTTAAGGGACTGCTGATTTGATTCATACCTGAAATCTGGATCCGTGAGACATTCAGTACGGCGCAGTCCTGCCTTGCAGTATAACATAATATGTGAGCTTGTCCCGCAATAGCGGAGGCGGCAGGAAAGTTTAATAATTCCGCTTTGTTCAGAAAAAACGAGGAATGATAACAAAGAAGGTAATTTCACAAGGTCAACGAGCTCTCCAATTTTGAAATTTCCTCAAAGGTTCAGCTACATGCAATTAAATGGAAAAGGTTTACATCCTGAAATCGGACTCTATGATTCTGCCAACGAACACGATGCTTGTGGGGTCGGTTTGGTGATTAATATCGACGGTAAAAAATCGCATCACATCATTGATCAGGGTGTCGCGGTATTGAAGCGTTTATTGCACCGTGGGGCATCTGGTGGTGACTCTGCAACCGGGGATGGCGCTGGTATCTTGATTCAGATACCGGATACATTTTTTCGCAGTCAGCGCTTCGACTTTACCCTGCCCGAACCGGGAAAATATGGCGTTGGTATGGTTTTCCTGCCGCAGGACACGGTGATACGTGACGCGTGTATGGCAATAGTGGCCGAAAAGATTATCGGTGAAAGTCGTTGTCTGCTGGGATGGCGCGATGTGCCAATTAATACCGCCTGTCTTGGCCGTTTGGCCAAAGAAACCTGTCCGGTAATCAAACAGTTTTTTGTTGCTGCCGGCCCGGATGATGTTGATGAGGCAGCATTTGAGCGCAAACTCTATATCGTGCGACGCGTAATCGAGAAGACTATTGCCGGACGATTCGGTGATAAAGTTAATTTTTATATTTCAAGTTTATCTTGTCGTACCCTGATTTACAAAGGGTTGTTGATGGCACCGCAATTGCCGCAATTTTACCCGGATATTGTCGATAAATCTATGACCAGCGCCTTGGCGATTGTGCATCAGCGTTACAGCACCAACACGTTTCCTACGTGGCAACTGGCTCAACCCTTTCGTTATCTGGCACACAACGGAGAGATAAATACCTTGCGCGGCAATTTAAATCAGATGAAAGCGCGAGAATCTAATTTCAGTTCGCCTTTGTTTGGCGATAATCTAAAAAAACTACTGCCGATAATTATTGAAAACCAGAGTGATTCGGCGTGTCTGGACAATGCATTGGAATTGTTCGTGTCCGCCGG
>JAGYNC010000176.1 GCA_018400135.1 Victivallaceae bacterium | reverse complement strand
CTGATCGGCAATTCCCTGCTTATTTACGGAAGTCCTAAGCTCAAACAAACTAGTTACTTATTGGTTACTTATCGCGTTTCAAGTATGGCGGACAGTGAAAGACTGAAAGGACGTTTTGAGGTAAAAATGGTGGAGCATATCGGATTTGAACCGATGACCCCCACACTGCCAGTGTAGATATTTAAGTACAAATATTGAAAAACTAGTTACTTGTTGGTTGACAATCTCACTTTTAGTCGTTATATTACGGACATTCACGGACACACAAAACCAGTTAACGACAAAGCGAGGTTCACGATGGCAACAAAACGGCGAAGTAAGGGCACTGGCTGTATATCCAAGACGAGCGGCGGAATTTATTACTTTTACTGGAGCGATGCCAACGGGAAAAGAAAAAAGAAAACATTGAGAACGCGCAACCGATCCGAAGCATTAGAAAGGGCGGCAGACTTCGAGAAAGGGATCACGGCCAAAGACCGGGCGGACGTTATTCACGAAGCGGCAAAAGCGCGTGGCATAATTAATGAGAGGCAACTGCCATTCGATAACGTTTGGAATGAATACCTGGCCACTAGGCCAACTTGCGCTACTGGAACCAAAGAAAATCACCTCCGCCATTTGACGCGATTTATCAACTGGGTAAAATCGAATCACGCCAATCTCACTTCATTCACTCAAATCGATGATGATCTGGCAATTGACTACTTCGATGAGTTGTGGAATACCGGCATATCTGCGGCAACGCAAATCTATCATCGCGCTTCACTGCTTGCGATAACCAACGCGATTGGCCGGAAGTTCAGAATTGAACGAAATCCTTTTCAGTCTGTAGAGCGGAAAAAAGACGAACAACAGACCCGGCAGGCACTGACAACCGGACAGATCAACGAACTGCTGGAAAATACGGGAACAGACGCGGAGCTGTATATTTTGCTGATGCTAGGGGCTTATGCCGGAATGAGGCTAAAGGATGCCGCACTACTCCAATGGCAAGATGTAGACCTGAAAAGCCAGACTATTAAATACCGACCATACAAAACCCGGCGGCAAAACAAGATTGCAGAGCTTGAGATAAAAATTGACCTGCTCCGGGCATTGTGCAATTTGGACGCAAAACCCGGCGGCTATGTTTTACCCGGCATTGCCGAACAATACCAGAATAATTATACATCATTGAAAAAATCACTGCTTAAGATTATCGCCACTGTCGCACCAAATCACAATCACAATGGCGCGATGCAGAGAGTTCAGACCAGAACGGCAACCGGCTATCATGGGCTAAGGCATTACTTCTGTACCACTTGCGCCAATAACGGCACACCACTGGCAAAAGTGGCAGCATGGACGGGCGACCAGATGAAAACGCTGGGAAAATATTATATCCGTGGCGAAAACAGCAAGGGCGCCATAGAAAAAGCTCTTCAGATTGCGGCACCGGCTGAACCGGAACGCGATCAACTCAAAAAGCTGGCCGATACCCTGCCGATCAATGAAATAAAAAACATTTTAAATTACATTTCCGCTTCTCAGGGCTGAAAAACCCGGTTTCGTAAACCTACAATCTTCAAAAAAACTTCATTTTTTTTTATTCCCCCCTCAAAATAATTCAAAAAACCTTTCATTTTTCGCAGAAATACGCTGTTAATGTTAACCAAAGACGGCTTTTGCTCTTTTGTTTTTGAGGTAGAGCAATCTATAACCGTTCACGGGCGGGTTGACAAGTTTTGCTTTTACAAAAGCAAGGCACCAAACCGAAACCCGTTACCCAAAGGTGAACAAAATGAAACCAAACCCCGAAGTGATCAGAGCCACCGCCGCGATATTGGGAGTTGACCCCAGAACCCTAACGGACGCAATCCAGCGCGATGGCCTGAAGTCTTACACTCAAAAGCAAGCTGCTGAAACGCTACAGCTATCGACCTCGACCATAACCAGAATGATCAGAAGTGGCGACCTACCGCATTTTAGAGCGGGCAAACGCGGTATTCGAATTCCCGTTGAAGCGATTGATAAAATCCGTGAGGTGGTACAATGATTAGCGTAAACACTATTCAAGCAATCCGCCAGTTTTGCAGACCGGCAATCGATGCTGGCGTAATTCCCCCCGACCAGTTCAGGGAATTGATCGCGCTGGCAAAAACCACTACCTCGGAGCAGTCTACGATGGAGCGACCGGCACCGGTACCGGCCAGAATGCTGACTGCCGGACAGGTTGCCAAAATGCTGAATTGTTCGGTTAAGAGCGTTTACCGAATGAAAAACGACAAGCGGCTGCCGGGGCTGTATCTCACTGACAGTAAAAAGAGCCTGAGATTTTCAGAGAAGAAAATCAATAGCTTATTTGAGGAAGGTGATGCGGCATGAAACCCACACAAAAAATAAAACCCCGGAGGGCCGGGGCTACGAAAGGATCAAGTAATAAAAGATACTCCCAAACTCGCACTTTTCAAGCAACTTGCAATCAATGTAGGCGATTTATTGGTACGAACTGCACCACCGCCGGGAGCATTGCGGACGCGTATCGAGATAAATTACTTTGCAATCGTTGCTACGAGTTGGCAGAAGATAAAGCATTTCAAGCGTGGAGGGATGGAGCATGAAAGACCCTGCATTTTTATTCTACCCAAATGACTTCACAATCGGCACCCAGTTTTTCACCGACGAGCAGACCGGGAAATATATCCGTCTATTGTGCGCACAGCACCAGCACGGGCACTTAACCGAAAAGCAAGTTCTTTCAATTATTCAGAGCCACGATCCTGAAATAATGTTGAAATTCAACACCGATGACAACGGAAAATTTTTCAACGAACGGCTGGAAAAAGAGACTGAAAAACGCGCCGCGTATTCTCAAAAGCAACGCGAAAGAATACAAAAAAGATGGAGTAAATCGAAGTCATACCACGGTAATACCACGGTAATACCACGGTATATACCATTATTAGAAGATGAAAATGAAAATGTAATTATTAATAATAATAAGAATAAGAAGAGCGCGTATAATTTTCCTGAATCTTTAAACACTCCCAAATTCAAAGAAACGTGGATCGAATGGGAAAAGCACCGCGTGGAGATTAAAAAGAAGCTGACACCGTTAACAGCAACGAGGCAAATGGCAACGCTGGCCAAACTGTCAGAGCCGCACGCAATAGCGACAATCGAGAAATCAATTGAGAGCGGTTGGACTGGACTTTTCCCTGACAAAATCGACCTGACAACAATTAATCCAAAACAAACAAAGTTGGCACTATGAGAAATTACCAAGATTACAATATTGATGCACCAGACACTGGCACCGGTGAATACCGGACAATTTGTCCTGAGTGTTCACCGCACCGCAAAAATCAGAACGAAAAAGACTTGTCGGTAAACCTCACGGCTAAGACCTGGTACTGCCACCACTGCGGTTGGACGGGCGGAATATCGGAGAGCGAACCAACACGCACCACGAGGCCGCTACAGGCCAAATTTGAGGTATTGCCGATGCAAACACTAAACCATGAAGCAATCGAATATCTGGCAAAGCGTGGCATTTCAGAAGCAACCGCGAAAGATGCCGGGCTGAAATCATGCCGGACGTATTTTCACAAATTAGGACGCGAGGCAGAAGCTATAGCATTCCCGATTTTTGACGATGCAGGGCAAATCGTTAACGTGAAATACAGATGCATTCAGGCTAAAGACTTCACCCAGTCCAAAGGCGGGAATCAGTCCCGGCTATTTTGCGGCCAGACCATGGCAGGGAATGACACGATCATAATCAGCGAGGGAGAATTGGACACGCTGTCAATATTGGAGGCCGGATATTTCTGCGCCGCCTCTTGCCCAAATGGCGCCCCCCCTCCGAATGCTAAGGACGTTGAAACTAAGTTGAAATTCATTGATGCAAATCGGGAAGCGTTTAGCGCGGCAGACCGGATAATATTAGCAATGGACAAAGACGAGCCGGGGATCGCATTCGAAAAAATCATTGCCGAAAGGATCGGGCTGGCCAAATGCTACAGCGTCCAATATCCGGCTGAATGCAAGGACGCGAACGAATGCCTCGTCAAATATGGAGTTGACCAGCTGCGGGAATGTATCAGGAATGCCGCACCGTTTCCCGTGGACGGAGTAACCACGTTCAGAGACCACGCCAAAGCCATTATGGACTATCGCACCGACAGAGGCCGAAGCAGGTTATTTTCCACGGGCATTCGAGCTATAGATAAGTGTTTCCAGTTGGAGCGCGGCACCCTGAACATTCTGACAGGAATCCCCAGTCACGGCAAGTCCGAACTATTGGATCAACTGATCGTGAATACGGCAAAAATTCATGGCTGGAAGTGGGCTTTATATTCACCAGAAAATTATCCCCTTGAAAACCATTTCAGGAAACTTGCGGAGAAGTGGCTACAGAAACCATTCTTCAATCCGGATAACAATACGCGATGGAGCATTCCCGCAATGACTGAAAGCGAGGCCGCCGATGCCATAGATGATTTATCGAAACACACGCATATTTTAACTCTCACGGAATCGGGCGCAACGCTGGATAACATCTTATCCCGGATCGAATATCTGCATAAAAGCAAAGGGCTGAACGCTTTTGTCATTGACCCGTGGAATGAAATTGACCATCAAAGACCCGCCGCGCAAACGGAGACAGAATATATCAGCGCGGCACTGTCCCGGATCCGAAACTTTGCACGGCTGAACAATCTAAGCGCATGGATAATAGCACACCCGGCAAAGCTATTGCGCGATAAATCAGGCAATTACCCGATCCCGACACCTTATGATATTTCAGGATCGGCGCACTGGCGCAACAAAGCGGACGTATGTCTGACAGTCTGGCGTAACGTCATGGAGGGCACTGACCTGCAATTGCATATTCAAAAGATACGAAACCGACAAGCCGGATACCCGGCTGTAGTCAATCTCAACTGGCAACCGGCTACCGGCACAATATCAGCAGGTTACGAAACCCCGCAAATATAAGGAGCGTTTCAGATGAAAAATATTGAAATCACGTTGCAAATAATAAGCTTAATTTTAATTGCGACCCTGAGAGACCAGTGGACAGCAACAAAACAAATTTTCACCGGGAGAAAATAACTATGATTAACAGTAAAGCCAAAGGCAAAGCCGGAGAATTGGAGTTCTCAAACTGGTTACGTGATAACCTGGGCGTTCAAGCAAGAAGAGGCCAACAGTATTCGGGCGGCAATAATTCACCGGATGTAATTTCAGATTTACCCCTGCATCTGGAAATCAAAAGAGTTGAAAAACTGAATCTGTCGGAAGCAATGCGACAGGCTGTTCAAGATGCCGGAGAGTTTCCACCAGTTGTATGTCATAGGAAAAACCGTGAGGACTGGTTAATCACGATGAGGGCTGAAGATTGGTATAATATCAGCGCGGCAATTATAGACCATTCAGACCCCGACAGCTCGCTACCGTTTGCAAACTCAACCAAGGGCATAACTAAACATGTTACAGGCCACAAGGAAATGCCGAATAATGCCGTTTAAATGAACGCTGACGGCATGTAATGCAAAACCGTATAGAGAGACGGGGAAAGCATTAATGTCGATGAGAGGCGCGTTAAAACGAAAAATAGAGTAGGTACCCCTGAGGCTTCCCAGCTGTGCGGTAACGTGCCGATATCACTACC
>JAGYNC010000175.1 GCA_018400135.1 Victivallaceae bacterium | reverse complement strand
AATAGGTCTTATGACAACTGGCCCGTCGCCATCTAACCAGCAGGCCTTATCTTTTGTTCTGTTTTTTGTCTCGGATTGTTTGCGGCTAGAGAACATGCCTGCTACAGGGTATTCCTACAAACCCTGGCCTACGAGAAACGCCCATGATCTGTTGACGGGGGCGTTTCGTGTTCTACAGCAAGTGAATTGTAGGACTACGGAAGACTCCTCAATTGTCAACTTTGCCAAATTTTGTTCATATAGGATGCTCCCTTCACAAATTGACACTTCGGTCCGTTATCTTATGTTCAGTTGAATTTTGAGGTAGCCTTAAACCAAGTCTGGTTCCTGCTAATCTAGACATTATCACGCCGAGCAAAGCTCGGCACATCTTGCAGTGTGCAAGTCGCTGTTAGGAAGAAATCAATAATGATTATCTGTAAGGGTTTGTCCGGTCTTTTGCTGTCATATCAGGCTTGAGCTGGTTTTCAGACACTACAATTATCAGAGCTCACTTCCGGCAAACAACTCCATCTGGGTCGTAATGTCCCAGTTGGAGTTGTCACCTAGCCTTTTATTCTTTCTGAACGCTTGTAATGCCGATAGTGACCCTGGACCGAACAAACCGTCAATCTCCATGCGATAAAAACCATGTTCCGCCAAACGACGCTGAATCAGTCGCGCATCATCCCTCTGACTGGGGTTGAGAAAGCGTAGTCCCTGCTCCAGCGGCCCAGCGATATAATCTGGATCACTAACGGCAGGATAATTTTTTGTCGTATTGAACGAACCCACCAACATGGGATAACCCGAAAACAAGCGGAAATCACCACCAGGTCCATAGCCGACATTAACAAAAACCTCACTATTCCAATCATCTATCGCCAGTTCAGCACCGATAAGGCCGATTTTCCAGCCACTATCATCCAGTATTTTTAAACTCTCGTGGCTGCTTGTCGGACAACTACTCGAACTGGTTGAAAAATTAATATTTAGATAACCATTACCCAAAATTCTATCGAGGCTGAAAGCCAGGATGACATATCTGTTTGATGTAATGAGGCGAGGTTTTCGTACCTTTTCAAAAAGTGACATTTTCTCCCATTGTTCGCGTTCTTTTCTTTCAGTTGTAGTGGGTTCCATATTTATCGCGTTTTGAAGAGCGAAAAGATATAAAGAATTAAAATCTGTCAGAATGTCGGATGTTGCAGAAACAAAAATATCTTCAGGAATATAGAAAACCTCCACACGGGGGTATACCGGCTGAATCGGGCTTATACTCGATTCTTCAACAACAACTTGTTTATTTGATACACGATAGTAAGCAGAATAATGGACGGATGTTCGTCTGGTTAAATGATCCTCAAAATGTATGATCCCATCAAGTCGAAAATGATTTTTTTCAAAAGCCTCATATGTACTGATATCTATATGGCGAATTAAAAAAGCTGAGTAATCGAGTCTATTATCATAGAGTTCATGACGACCACTTGAATTAAATGTAATCTGATCAGGCAGCCCCGGATACAAATATATTTGATGAATCAATGTTGCCAGGACAAGCTTAGCATCAGCTGGCAAATCCTTTCCGTTTAAGGGTACGCGGGGGGGGATGATCAAATGTACTGGTTCAGTATTTAGACCAATAGGAGGAAAATTGACTTTTGACATCTGAGCGCACCCGGCAAGTCCAAGCCAGACAACTAGCAGTAAAATTATTAATCGCATCCTATTTAACTCCTTAAGCCTAATGTTTTTGTCAACGGGCCTGATAGCTAAATGCACCTGGTGCAGGGGTTGAAAACGATGGACTGACAGAGCGTGATTGTGGGCCCCGATCGACTAAACTTTTGCTCCCTTTATTTAGAAAATATGCAGCGGTATTTTCACCTACTTTTGAAGCTCCATAGCCGGCGGCATTGGTTAAAAATTGATCAGCATTTCGATAATTCATATTAGGAAGATTTTTCATTTTATTCCATTGTCCACCGGAAAACTGTCCCCAGGTCAAAGTACTGAGAGTTGATGTTGCACCCTTCAATAGTCCGTTTTTCATCGCGTAGTTATTAGCTTCGTCTTCAGACATGCCTCGGCTCAGACCTTCGTTGTAGCTATCAACGTAAGCGCGACCGGCATCGGCAGCAATCATTCCCGCACTGGCTAACGAACCGGAAACAGGCAACCAGCTCAAAATCGTATGTGATACGCTTCCAGCGGCATCAGCAATTTCAAGTGTGATAACAGCAACATTAGCTTTCCTGGCAGAGGCAAAAGACCGCGCCTGATCACGCTCAAGATTATCCTGATGTATAACTCTAGTTGCACGAGAAGATGTTCTCCAATCATTGAATGGCTTGCCGGTACCGGATTCGCCCCCTAACCCCTCCCAGGCATCCCTGATTTTCTGCTCCATATAAGGATCATCTGTTATCCCAGGGGGGGGGGCAAGCTCGAGAGTGCCACCAGAGGTTCTATTGGAAAAATCATCAGGAAGATCAAAAGGGACATCCCACACCTGCACAGAAACTGTCACAGCATCATCCCCGCCGCCCCCGCCACCATCTCCGCCACCACCACCGTCACCACCACCATATGCAGCAAGGTCACGCGACGTAAAAATAAGTGATGCGACAATGACAGCACCAACAATGACCAAATGACGCAAGGTTTTTTTCAGGGAATCTTCCATCTGTCTCTCCTTTCGATATAAAATCGGGTCCTGCGAGTTGCTAACGCGTATTGTTTTTAAAAGTCTGTTGTTTGTCCTGTTCAATTAAAAAGTTGATCTCTTTTATCTGAGCCGCTCTTCCGGGCAGAAACTCCGGTGTCACATTGGCAAATTCGGGCAACGAAAAACGCTGCAAGCGCAGCGCCGGAGGGCTGGTGCCGTCCTCATAAAAACGGGCAAGGAAGGTTTGCGTCTCTGCTCGTTGCCCCTTACCACTGAAAACCAACCAGCGACCGTCTGGCGAGAAGCTGTGCCACGAATTCATGATCGGGGTGTTTGCCGATAGGCGGCGCGCCTCGCCACCGGATGCTGGAATGACCCAGAGTTCGCTGTCGGGCTGACCGACCAGTCCGGTTGGACTGCGGGTGAAGACTATCCAGCGGCCATCAGGTGAAAATCGTGGGAAAAAGTTGCTCATACCATTATTTGATGCTCCCACCAGGGGTTGCGGGATAGCTTCGTCAGAGGACGGAAACGGCAAAGTATAAAGATCAAACTGAAAGGGATAGCGCACATTAAGTTGCTGAATATTCTGTTGGCTGGACTCAGCATGAACCTGACCACTCAGAACGGCATCAACGTATTCATCTTTTACCGGAGCTCGGGAAAAGACCAGGGTCTGATCATCCGGACTCAATCGGGGTCCGGTATGCACGTAAGCCGGGTTATCGGTTCCAGGAACGACGAGCAATTCCTGTTTGTCGCGATCATGAACGGCAATCTGACCGGTAACCGGGAAAAACATCTGAGAAAAATCGTGGTGATCGATCATGACAAACAACGATACTTCACCGACAGTACCCACCAGGTAACGCCCGGATGAGGATAAACTGGCAAACAGTCCAAAACTGATAGGTGCCGACGTATTAACACTCAATTGATTCCAACTACCCTGGTCAACCCGCATCATGTCAATTGATTCAGCCGTAGAACTATGAATAAATCCGCTCTTGTCACCGTCAATGTCGATATCAAAAGCGACACTGGAACCATCAGCCGAATAGGTATGACAATTTGCACACACCGGTAAATTCGTCAGGAAGGTATCAGGTTCTCCAGCCGTCGATACCTCTCCTTTTCGCCACTGAGCCATTTCCGGGTGTTGCTGCGCCTTGCGAAAAGGTAACGGCATCTGTAAATAACCAATCGGCGCATCCAGGCTGTATTCATCGATATAGATAACAGCGCCCTTACCCGCACCGATGGAGCGACCAAAAACACCGCCAACCGGAAACACCTCCAGGTTGATAGCGGCACCGGCGCTGCGACTGATTAACTCCTGCCAGGTTTTATCGTCCGGCTCCCAGTAAGGCCGTGAGCATAGAACCTTGACCGAAAAATCATCGGCGGCAGTCAATCGGACCACCCAGGTAGAAGCATCTGATTGCCAATGAATAAAAGGAGAGGCGCTATTAGCCGGTACCACAACGCCATCAACAGGCTCAAGAAGAAGCAGTTCACCGTATTCCTCACCAGTGTATTCAAGACTGCTGGCCCAGTCAGTAAAAGCACTCTTCGTCATTCTTTCAAGGCCAGCCCCCTGAATCCATTCTGAAGAAACTGCATGTGCCAACATGGGGGAAGCCTGAAAAAAAAGCACGACAAGCATCAAAAAACTCGCCTGTATGACAACTGGAGATTTCCTTGAAAGACGCTTTAAAGATGTCATTTTTGTTCCATTAAATTTGTAGGATGAAAAAGTTTCAGACTGGCTATTTTAGAGATAAAAGGTGAAAAGTGATGTCGATACACATTAGTGTGTTGCAATGTTGGGGCGATATAAAAACAAAAAAAGGGTTATTGTCAAATCTTGGTGTTTGAGAAAAATTCCATCAAGCGACGTGCCTGTTGGTTTCATTCTCCGTTAATTGATCAATACGTTCTTCATCCTAAGATTGAACGGCCCTGATAACATCTGCCAGAAAGTTGAATCCACGAAGTTTACGCCACTTTTTCTGTACACTCTGTCCCAGTTTATACACCATTGACAGAATCGTTTACCAAGAGCCGCAAAGAGCTGGTTCAGATGTTCGGACAGGCTGGCGCGGAAATAAGGTGGAAGCAAGGCCGAGTTGAATTCCCCAACAACTACCAGATATACCCACTTTTTATAAGTCGACTTTTTGTAAACCTTACGCTTGATTTCTTTTTCCGTAACTATTTGAATCCTTCGATACTCTACTAACCTGAACCGCCCCGGGATTGTCGGATGCTCCAACTTTTGGCTTTTAAGAGGTTGGAGCAACGAATACGAGCAATAGATGGAATTTAGAAGTGCGGAAGCGTACCATTCCTTTTGCGCTTTAAAAGTTCTGGTCGCCTGTTATTTGCCCCTTTTTTGTTTTGTCAAATTTCAAAACAGGCGAGAAATCAATAAGACACCCCTTTGAATAACAAATATCGCCGACAAAATGGCCACGTCATGTAAGTTAGACTCAAACCCACGACACTCGGATTAATAAATGTTGGTCGCGTCTTGTAAATCATCTTGCATTGTCTGGTGGGGGAAAATTGGTTTGTTTGGGTAATTCCTACAAACCCTGGCCAATGAGAATCGCCGCACCCGTCTGGGGAACAGGGGCATTCGTCCTCAACAGTCAGTGATTCCTGAGGCGACCATAAGAGCCTTCGGAACTAGTGGTGTTCGTGGTGACGGCTCGACTACGAGACGTCCATGATCAACAGCTAGTACAACCATTGAGCCAGCTTTTTAGCACTATGGACCAGATTGATGCCGTGAACCAATAACGGTTCAGCGACCCGCGCCCTCGTTAAATCTCTTCGCGCGACAACAACCAAACCCCGAAAAAGGAATTGGTAAATCGCCACCTTTGTCCATCGTGAAACACGATCTTCTGATCGGCCATGCGCTTGAGAGCTTGTGGGATTGCTGAGGCGGAGGATGCAGCTTGGCGTAAGAAAAAACCGGAGGTTGGTTGTTCCCCGCCTACTTTGGCTA
>JAGYNC010000174.1 GCA_018400135.1 Victivallaceae bacterium | reverse complement strand
TTGACTATGCGTCAACTGAGTTCTATAGGTTTTACAATTAATCGAGGCAATATATAGTAATTCCGAAGAGTTGCAAATCGGATTTTCATAGGTGCTTTGCGCCGATTATGGCAAATTATCCTCTGTGCCTCCGCGCCTCCGTGTGATAATTCTCCCTCCCATTAGCAACGCAGCAATCAGGAAAAGGGAATTGTCTCACACGGAGGGCGCAGAGGCACCGAGACGCAAGGGTAAAAGACAAGTGGCGAAAAATCTCACCTCCTCCTACAATTCCTACATGTTCTATATGGTTAGCCTCTCTCCTCATTCTTCATTCTACATTAGTAATTTTTCATTTCCCTCAGTGTTCTTCGTGGCTTTGTGTTCTTGGTGCCTCTGTGGTCAAACTTCTTTCGATTTCGACCCCGATTCGAAAAAAGAAGAGGGATACCGGGTTGCGTTGGATGGGGTTTAACATTCACGTGGAGAATGCGGGTGAATAAACTCTATAAGGACAATTTCGGGTCGGCACATGAAGCGAATCGGGACGCACGAGGTGCCAAGTCCGGCAGAAACAATCATGGTGGATTTGGTGAGGCGATGTTCAAACAGGCCGTAGTCGAACTTGCGACGATAACGCGAAGAAGTGGCAGATGCGCCTATTAGCGGGAGTCTGACTTGACCGGCATGGGTGTGACCGCAGAGAATCAAATCAACATGTCTCAACGCTTCACGTCTTCCAATCTGGATCAGGGTATCCGGATTATGAGCAAGAATTACTGTGGGTTGTTTTTGGCGCGAGTTGGGAGTTGGGGGCATCGGGGTTCCACATTTGACATCGTCCAAGCCGTAAAAAATGATACCTTGATTCTCAAATGTCTCATTTATCAATAATTTAAAGCCGGAGTCGGCAAAATATTGTTGCCATTCGTTAATTGTTATCCAGCTTTTGCAACGTTCCCAGTTGCCGGCAACTGCTAATTTTATGGGACATGTGAGTTGTTTGAGGAAGGATTTTGATAAAAGCATAGCAGAGGCGTAGGAGACGGTATCGCCACCGCTGATGAGGATATCCGGCTTTACCTGTTCGATGACGTTGTTGAGTTTACGGTGGAAGGATTCTTCGGGAAATTGCAGATGGCCCAGATGCAGGTCGGAAAAAAACAACAGCTTTTTGCCGATGGTGTCCGGGTTAAGAGTACGGACGTAATATTTAACCAAGTCAAAATATTTATAAGAGCCAATGCGCTGACGTTGATTGTAGTCGGCAAGTTGACGCCAGTCCTGAAGTCGATGGCTAAACTTTAATTTTTTGGTTCCAGGCGGTGAAAACATCATCAATCTGTACCCGCGAGTTCATTTGTCAGCGTTGCCGGCAGAGCGGCAATTTTGGTGATTGCAGCGGTTCTGTTGCCGGGCAATTCTACTTGTTCTCCGAGTTTACGTCCGAGAAGCGCGGCTCCTAATGGACTTTTGTATGAAATATAGTTTTTGTCTGGATATCCATCCCAGGCACCCAACAGGAAGTAGTTTTCCTCAATTCCGTTATTCATAGAAAGAGTTACCTGACAGCCTATGACGATCGTGTTGGCGACGGATATCCGGGAAAAATCTAATGGTTGAACAACGTTCAGGTCACGCTCCAGCTCAGCGCGGCGGCGACTCAGAAAATCGCGGCGTTCTTTGGCTGCATCATATTCCGCGTTTTCGCGGAAATCGCCATGGGCCCGGGCGGTTTTCAGGGAGGCGCGATTTTCCGGGATGTGAATTTTGGTGATATCCGTCAGTTCCCGGTGCAATTTCTGTAATGATTGCGGAGAGGTGAACAGCATAGCGGTGTCCGCGTCTTCTGTCGACTGAGTGTCGTGTTTGGCTCCAACCAGTTTATGTCCGACACCTTGTTCAAGATGCGCTTTGAGTTCCGGAGACTGGCGCGCGAGTTTTATTAACAGGCTCTGTTTTTCGCCGGGAGCCAGAAAGTTAGCGGTGTGAATAGCCGAAGTAATCAGGGAAATATTATCGGCAGCGTTAGCGACAATAAAACGGTGCATTTCCTGATCATCCATAAGGTGTTTTTTCAGTTCGCGTTGAGCTCCGGCCCAGGCTCGCGGCAGCTTTTCAATCGCGAGAGTCCTGATAATTTTATCGATATTGAACAACTTTGGCAATATCGAGTTGTCGTATTTCTTATGATTTTTCCAGAGCCACAACAGAATATCGCAGGTAGGAGTGCGTTGAGCGCCAACGTATGCGATAAGCGTTTGTTTATCGACCCTTTCACAGAATGTATTCAAGGAACGCAATGGCAGCCGTGTTGCCAGGGCAGCCAGATATTCTGGCGAGAAGATGATACTGGTGGCGCGGCTGAGATGTTCAATCTGTTCTATTTTTAACGATCCCCAGGTATCCAGATACTTCAGTTCAACCGTTGCCGGATCTTTCGGCCAGAACGGTGCTCCAGGTTTCAACGGTTCGATAATTTTCTCTATTTGTGAGTCGTTGCCGTAATGCGTCAGCATCGAAACAATTTCCGCCAGTGTTTTCGTTTCTTTGGCGGCAATATTGGATTTGACGCGGGCCAGCAATGAAGCGTATTTTTCGCAATCTTCCTGTGAGTAGGCTGGATGATCGGACAGCTGTGCTTCCCGGGAGAGTAGGATATAGAGTTCATGGATACTTCTGGCATCCGATGATTTGCGTTCCTGAGAGGCTTCGCAATTGTTTTCCTTCTCTGTCCACCAGGAGTCGAACTGGTCAGCTTTGATTACCGCAGGCACCATAGTTTTAAAAGCGATTTTGCTGGCAGTTTCAGCGTCAATCGGAGTGAGCGCTTTACGTTGCAGCAGGGTTCGAAAAGCTTCCCCGTCCGGCAATGGATTTTCCCCGGGAGTGGTTAGCTGGCGCGTTTCGGCATCGCCAGCGATTAATATTCCGCCATCGAGGATGGTTGTCAGAGGAACAGCGAGCGCACCATCGTTAGCCAGCGAGCTGACGGCAACTGATGAGGCCAAGCCGTCGATACTGGTAATTTTTCCCCAGCGGGCTGAATCTTCCAGGAAAACAATGAGTCCGATTTTCAGTTTTGTCAGGTTGTAATATCTGGCAACGATAGTTTTTACGGCCACGTCGTTGTTTCTCAAACCAAGAGCACGAATAAAACTCAATTTGTTCAAATATGGCGGCAACAAAATTTTGACTGCGTCCGTCAGTACTTTGCGGAAGAGAGCCGAATCGCGACAATCCAATTCTGCAAGTGTTAGACAAAAGCCGGCCTTGTCCCGACTCATGGTGTCCCAGCTTTCGAGTAACAGGTCGATACCATCGGCAATGGTGTCGCCGCCGATATCCGGAAGTTGACGTAAGCGGGACAACAGCTGCTGCAGGGTGGCACTGGTTGCGTCTGCTGCCGCGTTTAACAGCAAATCTTCAATATTTATGGTAGTTGAAGTCATGTCATTTTTTCCCGGTACTGCCGAATCCGCCCGCGCCGCGGGTGGTTTCCGACAGGTTTGGCGTGTAAGCGAAAATAACTTCGGGTAATTCAGCGATCACCATTTGGGCAATACGTTCGCCGCGTTTGATATGGAAAGAGCCAGCGCCATGGTTGTACATAATGATACCGACTTCGCCGCGGTAGCCCGCGTCGATAGTGCCGGGGGAATTGGTTAAGGTTAGATCGTGCTTCAGCGCTAATCCGCTACGGGGACGGATTTGTGCTTCGAATCCCGGTGGCAGTTCGATAAAGAGTCCGGTTGGCACCAGTTGACTGCGTCCGGGAGTCAGTTCCAGGTCGACTCTGGCTTTGATGTCAAATGCCGCATCGTCAGGATGCGCCTTGGTTGGCTTCAAATCTTCACATCCTTGGCGCATGGTAAATTTGACGGTTACTCTGGATCCCATATCAGCTCCGTGATTTTTGGTTATGATTTAGCGTACAGGCTTGCATATAAATTTTCGAAGAGGTACTTTACCTTGTTTCAGAAAATAATTCAACTGATGACATGGCGGGATTATGCAAATTATTGAATTGTTGAAATCTGTTTTTGCTTCGGGAGCTTCAGATTTGTTTGTTACTGCCGATAAGGAACTTTACGTCAGACGTTTTGGTCAGGTTTTGCCTGGCGATGCCGGCCCGATTGATGCCAGAGAAATTGATGCGTTTAGACAGCATGTCTTGTTGCCGGGCGCGGAGAAGAAATTTAAGGAAGTCGGCAGTTTTGATGCCGGATTGACACTGGACAACGGCGAACGTTTCAGGCTCAACTTTTTTACCCAACAGGGTCTTCCGGGATTTGTGGCACGCCCTGTGTTATCGGGTGCCGGACTCACTTTCGACGCGCTGAATCTTCCAAAGGCGGCTGTGGAGTTTGCCAAATCTCCACGCGGGCTCGTGCTCATTGCCGGTTCCTCCGGAAGCGGCAAATCCACAACGTTGGCGGCCATGGTTAATCACATCAACCAGAATTTCAACAAACACATTGTCACCATTGAAGATCCAATTGAATATATTCATCGTGACGAACAGAGCCTGATAACTCAGCGCGAGGTAGGTGCTGATACCGTTTCCTTTGCCGACGCCCTCAGAAATGTGGTGCGTGAAAGTCCGGATGTTATTGTTATCGGTGAAATGCGCGATTTGGCTACCATGGAGGCGGCTATTGCTGCCGCCTTGACCGGGCATTTGGTAATATCATCCATTCACACGGCGGACTGCGTCCAGTCGGTCGAGCGCATTATCAATCACTTCCCGGAACATTTACGGCAACAGATTGCTGATGATCTAGCCATGGCATTGTGCGGAATTTTGGCACAAAGGCTGCTGCCGCGCGCCAACGGCGATGGCATGATTCCCGCAGTTGAAGTGATGAAAGGAACGCCGTTAATTCGCAACATGATTGCGGAGCGCGATTTCAAAGGTGTGGAAGAAGTGATTAAACGCGGACATGAACAGGGTATGACCACTTTCAATCGCGCCCTTTCCAATTTAGTTAATTCCAATGATATCAGCGTGGATGTTGGTGCTGAAGCCGCGACCAATCGTGAAGAATTTATGTTGTTGGTCAAGGGAATGGAAAGCGGGATTGAAACTTTTCGCGACCGATTTGACAGTGAAGCAGCGGACGGCGACGTAGTCAATATCAAGCGGTTGCTGCAATCCGCCGTGGCTAATAATGCCAGTGATTTGCTTATCACTGCCGGAGCAAGACCGACGCTGCGGGTTGACGGCGAGCTGGTACCGTTGGATACCGAACCCCTGAAACCGGTTGATACCCAAAGATTGTTGTTCAGCATCCTTTCGCCGCGGCAGCGAACCGTATTTGAGGAAAAGTTGGAGATTGATTTTGCGCTTTCCATCAAAATGCGACTATCAGAGGCAGATAAAGATGCCAGCCAGTATCGTTTCCGTGCCAATGGCTTCTATCAGCGCGGCAATATCAGCGCGGCGTTTCGGATTATTCCTACCCGTATTCCACCCCCGGAAGAACTTAAAATTCCACCGGCGGTAGTCAGGTTGACTGAAAAAAAACACGGTTTAATTCTTATTACCGGCCCCACCGGACATGGCAAGAGCACGACCCTGGCCAGTTTGATCAACTGCATCAATACCACTAGGAAATGCCATATTATCACCGTTGAGGATCCGATTGAGTACGTTCATACCAACAAAAAATCGGTAGTAGAACAGCGTGAAGTAGGTGCAGATACCAGGA
>JAGYNC010000173.1 GCA_018400135.1 Victivallaceae bacterium | reverse complement strand
CGGTGTTCGGCACCTGACAGAGCCAGGCGAGCCATTTTTACGCGGAGCTGGCGTTCCGGTGAACGTGGCGGCTGGAAGTTTTCCGTCTCGAAGACCTTGGTCATCCGCGCGTCGTTGATGGTAATGATGCCGAGTTTCGCCAGTTGCTGCAGCAGGGCATGATGTTCCGGCTCCAGCACCACCAGCTTGTCGGCATCGAGCGGCTGTCCGTGCGTTTTCTCGATTTGTTGTCTCAATTTACCGGCCGCGGTCGATTTCCCGACTGCCAACGCGCCTTTCAAGGCACCGGTTTCCCCATCATAGAGTGTCCGGCACATGCCGATGCCGGGATTGTCCACCTGAAGTTCCTGGGCAAGTTGTTCGCGGGGCGGGACGGTTGGTTTTTCGGCGGGCACTGCCGACAGGGAAGCAGGCACATTGTCTTCCATCAGCGTGGAGAGACGTTCCATGAACGCGGCGCGGGCGTTGGGTTTTTCAAACGCATCGAAATCTCCACGGGCATCCAGTACCACATCGGCCAGTCCCTGCTTGAATTGCAGTGTTCCCAGCATCTTGTGTTCGATGGTGTTCTTCGCCACCAGATTGATGACGTTTACCGTATTCTTCTGGTGTTTCCGCCAAGCACGGGCGATGCGTTGTTCGAGTTTGGCGGGATTCCAGGGCAGATCAAGGTTGATCACGACGCTTGCGGCCTGGAGGTTGAGTCCGAGTCCGCCCGAATCGGAAGAGAGGAACACGCGACATTCCGGATCGTTTTTGAAGCGGTTGATTTCCTGTCGGCGTTTGACCTGGTTGACGGAGCCGATATGCAGGGCGTAGGCAATTTTGCGTTCGGCGAGTTGTTCCTCGGCCAGTTCCAGCATCCTCACCCATTCGGAAAAGATAATCACCTTGCGTCCGGGTTCATCGGACCAGAGGTCATCCAGGATTCTCATCAGCTCCTCGATTTTGGGGGATTCCCGGAATTTTGCATCGAGGATATACACGGTATCGCATACCATTCGCATCCGCGCCAGCGCCTGTTGCAGCCGCTCGAATTCCTGAGGCGAAAGGGGACGCCGCTTGGTGATCTGGTACAACCGCGCGACAATGGTGGAGTCGTCGTAGTAACGTTTTTTTTGTTCACGGGTAAGTTCCACGAAATAGTTGTTGTCGATCCGCTCCGGGAGTTGTTCACTGATTTCATCCTTGCGGCGGCGCAGCATGACTTGCGCGGTGATTTCGTGCAGGTCGCGCAGATTCTTGCATCCGGCAACCTTTCCTTCCGAATCGAATTTGTAGAAGCGTCGGTTGAATTGGAACAAACTGCCGAACAGGGAAGGATTGACGAATTCCACCAGGGAATAGAGTTCATCGATGCGGTTCTCGATGGGGGTGCCGGTCAAAACGAAGGCATAGCGCGCCTGTAGTCGTTTCAGATAGGTTGCCGTTTTCGTGCGCCAGTTCTTTATCCGCTGCGCCTCGTCGAGAATAACCAGGTCGGGTTGGAAGTCCCGATTGATGTCCTCGTAGTCCCGAATTACCTGTTCGTAATTTGTCAACAGAAAAAATGCCCGGCTGTGCTGATAGAGTTCCAGCCGCCGCTTGCGGAGACCGAAGACGATTTCCACCGGCAATCCAGTGAACTTCCTGATTTGCTCCTCCCACTCGGTCTTCAACGAGGCAGGAGAGACCACCAGCACACGGTTGACACCGAAGCTCGCGTTCATCACGGCGGCGGCGGCGATCGCCTGGACGGTCTTCCCGAGACCCATTTCGTCGGCCAGCATGGCACGTCCGGTAAACGCCAGATGCAGCATACCTGCAATCTGATAGTCATACAACGGATAGCGCAGGAAATCGGTTTTTCCCTCGTTTTCGCGTAATTGACAGGCGTACTGATCGAACAGTTCGGAGATTCGGAGCTTTTCGATCTGTTCACGGTTGTAGTCAATCACCTCACTGGAAACGCGGACGCGGTTCCGGACTGCCGCATCGGCGCTCTCCAGATCGCGCAACAGAACCTGGAGTGTCGTGTTCACTGGTTTTTTGAGGTTGCCGGCGGCATCCAAATATTTGGTGACGAAACATCGTATTTCCGCGTCAAGGCGGGACGGTTGCGCGATCCGGGGTTCGTATGGCGAGCGCCGCATGAAGATTTCGATAAATTCCGAAACTGGTTTTCTCGCTTTGTTTTTTAGGGGAATGGACAACAGTACTTTTTCGATATGCTTGCATGTGCCGAGAAAATTCTTCTTGAAGTCGGGGCAGGAACAGGTGTTGTTCATTTCGCGCAACGATCGGAGCTCCACTCGATAGCTTACCGGATCGTCGATGTTTTTCCGGGTTACCTGATAATCCTGAAAAATTGATGAACTTTTTCCGGTTGCCGACACCACTTGCATGGCTTCCTCCATGGCGCGGCTACGACGCAGGTTGATCTCATCTTCATCCGTGGTTTGCCAGCTTGTCAGCCGCTTGTTTCTTCGGGTTTTATTTGTTCCCATAATTGATTTGTCTCCGTTGGGATTATCAAAAAGGTATGTCGTCTCTTGACGAATTTTCGTCGGAGTCGAAAGACATCATTTCGTTTGCCATATTCCAAAATATTTCCAAAGACTCGCATAGATTCTTTACAATCCGGCTATGAATCTCTTTTTCGTCAAGAGTCTTTGCTTTTGACATTGTTTTCAATGAATAAGCCAGCTCCTTTGATAAACCATCCATCACTTTGTCGAAATCCATTAATTTCACGCCTCCTTTTTTGGGTGCGGACGGCAGTGGTATCCGACCGGAAAACCGCCAACGCGGCAGCGGTTTTCTCGGTTAGCGTTCGAGTGTTAAAATCTTGTATTCCTGTCAAATCCGGCAATCCGAGCGCCTGCTTCCAGCTTTCGTCTTGATCGAGCAGACAAGCAATCATCCCGGGTCGCGGCTTCCTGTCCATAAAAGTATTCTCTGTTTTGAATATGTCAAGGGTAAGGTATTTCCGCGTCCTCCTTTCTATGCGGGCCGAAGTCGTCCCTCACTCAATCCTGATTTGTCGAGGACTGGGAACAATGTTATCATATCGGTTGAGGAGAACGGCGACGAGAGCGGCTGACGATTAGGACGGTTTCTACTTGCTCAAAAAGCTAGCGAGCATTTCCAGCAATTGCGTACCGTTGATGGGTTTAGCAATGTAATCGTCGCAACCGGCCTCAATGAATTTTTCCTTATCGGTGACAAAGGCGTGAGCCGTCTGGGCAATAACCGGTACCCGGCCATTGATCTTTTTTATGATTGCGGTAGCCTCGGTTCCACTCATGTCCGGCATCTGGATATCCATTAAAACAATATCAATATCTGGATTTTCGCGAAATAGCTTAACTGCTTCCTGCCCGGATTCCGCAAAGAATAACTTCATTCCGCTGTCTTTCAGCAACGCCTGCAGATACTTCAAACAAATTTTTGTGTCATCCACCAGCAGAATTTTACGATCTGGCCAGGAAAACTTCTCGTACTCGGGAGTTGTATATCGAGTCGCCGTCATCACCTCTTTCTTAACAACCTCAATCAAAGGCAGAGTAAAGTAAAAGGCGGCTCCGGCGCCTTGTTCAGACTCAACCCAAATAGTTCCTCCCATCAAGCTGACCAACTCGCGACAAATTGCCAACCCCAATCCGGTACCGCCAAACCTTCGGGTATATGCGTCCCCACCCTGGCGAAAACGCTCGAAGATAACAGTCTTGTGCTCATCATCAATACCAATACCGGTATCTCTGACAAAGAAAGTCGCCGTATCCTGGGTAATACCGGCAATCCCGAATTCTATTTCACCTTCCCGAGTAAATTTTAATGCGTTATTCAGAAGATTATTGAATATCTGAGTTATTCTAACCTCATCGGCCAACACCGTAATATCGTTGTATTCAGGCAAAACGGTTTTTTTCAGGTTTATTTCCGAAGATATCTGGCGACTGAACACTTCGTAGATATTTTTTAAAATATTGTTTACCGATATGTGTTGAGTAATAATATCGAGCTGACCGCTCTCAATCTTTGAAATATCGATGATGTCTGACACCAGATTCAGCAGTTGATTGGAACTCTTATTGATTATGGAAACATAATTTCTGCGCTCCGCCTCGGACAATTGTTGTGAAGTCAATAGACTGGCAAACCCGACAATGGCATTCATCGGAGTTCTGATTTCGTGACTCATATTGGCCAGAAAAGCGGATTTCAGCCGGTCGCTGTTTTCTGCCCGCTCCTTGGCCACCTGGAGTTCAAGCTGAATTTTCTTTAACTCCGTGATATCGCGAATGATCATCAAAATCGATGTCGGTTGCTTGTTCTCATCGCGAATTAATACCGACTTAGCCAACATATCCATCGGGTGACCGTCCCGATGACGAGTACGGTATTCCGCATGATACGAACCTCGTTTCTTAACTATATCAAGAAAATGGGAAACCGGATCTTCGATTTCTGGGAAAACCGACTTCAGGCATTGGCGTGCATCGAATTCTTCCGGGTTGTAACCGAGAACCCGGTAAAACGCTTTATTTGCGAGAATAATATTTCCGGTCATATCCAGCAGGGCGATACGATCCTCGGCTTCCTCGATCAATGAACGATATTTAATTTCGTTCCGTGCCAACGCCAAT
The DNA here is from genome assembly GCA_018400135.1 of Victivallaceae bacterium. Taxonomy (GTDB): domain Bacteria; phylum Verrucomicrobiota; class Lentisphaeria; order Victivallales; family Victivallaceae; genus M55B135. The sequence goes on along the minus strand of JAGYNC010000173.1, from coordinate 1,076 downwards.
TCAGCTTGTTTTTGCGGAGTCACGTCAATCGACATAATTAGCAAGACTTTCTCCTTGCCGGCATCGAACAACTGCTTGTTGGTGTAAAGATATCTGGTTTCTCCGTTGATGTTAACCATGGAGATTTCAAAATTGACCAATGCTCCCTTAGCTTCGACAGCCATAATATCTTCCCGACGAATGGCATCGGCATATTCCGGCAATAATTCGTAATCAGTCTTGCCCGCAATTTCTTCTGCGGACAATCCAATAAACTCCTCAACTTGCGAATTGACCATGAGATACTTGAAATCGGGAACCGACTTAAAAATAAGGACAGCAGGCAGATCGGAAAATACTTTATCAAGATAATTTCTATATTCTTTAAGTTCATGTTCGGCAGTTTTGCGCTCGGTAATATTCCTGATCAATGCCAGAACAGAATTTTCACCCATGGGAGCCAATCTGGCTTCAAAGAATTTCATCTGAGAGTTAATAATCAACCGATACTCATAACGCTCCACTTGCATCATATCAAGTGCCCGTGCCAGCTTAATTCTGGTCATGCGCGCAATAGCCGGCGGCAACACCTCTTCACATTTTTTGCCGACAAACTTCTCTGGAGGCAACAGCAAATCTTCGTGTTGCTCAGAATAGCATCTGGTAAAAACACCATCCGCCGACAGCTCAAAAACGATATCAGGCAATGCTTCGATTATTCGGTTGTAATCTTGTTCTGTCAACGGTCTCCTCGCAACTTTTTCGCGCAAATATAACGCTGTCTCGGATGCAGTTATTGCCGCACCCGTAAATTGACCCGCTTCTTGTTTCTTGGAAGCTCCCTTTCCCACCTCCATCTCCATCCCCGCATCATAATAATTAGTGCCTGAACGAAAAAGGCTTTTTTCGTCGGCACTAATTATAAGTGCGCCATTCTGGCGCACCAGTTTTTTTGTTTTTTTGTCAAAAAACACTGCCGCGCGATGCAATACGTCCGAATCAGACGAATTTCGCGAAATTCCGGACACAATTCGCCTGTCGCTCTATAACATCTTTGTCATCAACAAGATAGCTGGTTATCTATGCCGCTTGGACAA
>JAGYNC010000172.1 GCA_018400135.1 Victivallaceae bacterium | reverse complement strand
TTCCCAAACGCCTTGATTTTATCGAAAAATCAAGGCGTTTTTATTTGCAATTAAACGTGTTGGTATTATAATATATACAGACACTAAATAAAAAGGAGTTCCCCATGCCTAGAAAGCGAACAGGAAAAACTCACATTGGTGAAGTTCGGGAAACCCGTCCAAACGGTGATATTTACGTATATGAACGGATAACAGCTTATGATCCGAATACCAGGCGGACGCATACGATAAAGTTACATCTAAAGGGGAAAATCATGGCAGCCACACAAGAAATGGTACCGACTCGTCCCAAGCGCCCCAAGGGGCAAGCCGGTATCGCGCCGGACACATTGGCAGTGCGTTCGCATACAGGACTGACTGATCTTCTCGAATGGGCGGGTCAATCGTCAGGCATTGACCGCGATGTCCATGCTTCGTTCCATGCCGGCGATGCAGCCAAAATATTGTCCATCGCCCGCTACTGGGTTGCCACGGACGGAAACACACTTCCAAGGATCGAGAGCTGGCAGAATATGCATAATCTGCCGTATCCGTATGGCATCAGCGAAGATGTATACAGTGATCTGTTCAAGTCGGTTGGCTGTAACGAGGATGGGGTTCAAAGATATTTCATGTGCCGGGCGTCCATGCTGGGCAAAAATCCGGTCATTGCCTTGGATTCAACGACCATCTCAACATATTCCGAAAACCAGACTGAGGCGCGGCAGGGCTTCAACAAGGACCGGGACGGTCTTGATACCATAAAGCTTGTCACACTCTATTCAGTCAAGGATCGTGAGCCGATAGCCTTTGCAAAACAACCTGGAAACATCCCGGATGTCATCTCTGTGGAGAATGCCTTGGCGCAATTGAAATGTCTTGATATTGATACGCCGCTAACCGTCACCGATGCCGGATATCGTAGCGAACACAACATGACGCAATACGCCAGAAAGAACAGGAAATTTCTGACGCTTATGGATGCTGGCTCCATCTGGATACGCAAGGAAATCGACAATCTGGCGGGAAAACTTAAACAGATGTCGGCAGTATGTCCATTCGACAATACCATTTCCGGTGCCGCAAGTACCGTCATGCATACGTTCAAGTGGCAGCGTCGGCGTGCACGGGGCGACAAAGCCGCAGGCGAAGTTGAAACTTTTACACGACGCCTGCACGTGTACGTGTTTCAATCTCCGGAACGCAAAGTTCAACGCGAAATTGCTTTCAAGAAGGAGCTTTTTGAACTGAAGAGACTAGTGGAGGCGGGGCAAGCCGAATTTACAAAAGCTGCCGAAGATAAAATCGCCAAATATTTGGTTGGCACACGGCTAGGGCGAGGCGGCCAGCTGAAAGTGTCTTTCAATGATGACACCATAGAAGCCGCCATGAAATACTTTGGCTATTTTGCATTGGTCTCCAACCAGCCGCTTGAGCTGTTCACGTCGCTTGAATATTATCGTCTGCGTGAAAAAATAGAGGAACTCTTTGCTGACCAGAAGGGTGCTTTCGACAGTCGCCGACCGCGGGTATGGTATCCGGATAACTTGCGCGGAAGACAGTTCGTGCAATTCGTCGGACTTGGCTATTATTGCTTTATAGCAAAAAAAATCAAGGAAGTCCAACAGAAACTGGGAAAAGACAAAGAGACGAAGAGTGAAAAACGGCTGAAACTGGAAAAACAGTTGGAGAAATGGATTGAAAACCATTCCTTTGCGCAGATTATGGATTGGTTCGATTGCATCGAGACCACTGCGGTAAATACGGAAACCGTTAAAGTAAGATGGTCAACGGAAACGATCGAGCGAGATCGCCTCTTCCTGGAACTTCTTGGAGTGTTAAAGAAATAGTGTCTGTATTAACCGATTTTTAGGTTCCCAATCTATAAGTTTATCTTCACCACTTTTGATTTTTGCGTCTCTCTCTTTTTAAACGTCTTCATACCAGGCTGGTGACGGAAAATCAGGTGAGTTGTGGATAATATCATTCCATACGGTTTCAATAGTCAATTTTTTTTGAGACTCATTTCTTTCCAAGATAATGTAGCTGACATAAAAATCTCCTATTGTTTTTCCGAATAACTTATTGTTATTACTCAATTTTGAAAATGTATATATCGGCTGAATAATTTGATATAAGAACGGCTTTGAGTATAAACCATATTTCTAAAGGTTGTTAAGAGTGAATGTCCCCACCTGAAAAGAACTATCCAATGACTTCTATTCGTTCTTTCAGTGTTCTACGGTCGAGAATGCCTGTCATATTGAAAACCTGAAGAGAAAATTTTTCCGATTTTGTATATTGCTGCCAGTTCTCAGCCACCCATTTTAAATCCTCTGCCGTAACCAATGCCACATCAGTGTCTGTTTCACAGGCATTTTTCAGTTTTATGGCCGCAATCTTGGCGCTGCTGCCAATCTGAGGAACAACAATCAAAAACACATTTATCCTTTTTACAGATTCGCGAATGTATTTTTTAAATTGGTCAAAATGAGCCTTTGGAAATTCATATACAGATTCTTTTCCCTTGTTGTCCCACAATAAAATTTCACCGTTGGGGAAAGACACACCACCATCGGCATGTTCATTACCCGGCATTTCAATGAGTGAGAAACCGAGTTTTTTCTCAAAGAGGTACCGGGTGCCTTTTTCAAAACCTGTTTCCATCTCTCGGTCATGGCGGATGAGATTCTGGGAGTATAGATTTTGATTATCTCGGTGGGCCAATTCTACTAAATATTCATACCAGATTGCCCGGGGATCTTCCGCATTCTTAATTTTCTTTACAGTAAGATTGTCGTAATACTGAATGATTTTGTCAATTTTTTCACTTTTGGTTCCTGAAACCCCTACTCCTTTCAGCTTTTTACAGATTTCTGTAAGTTCTTCATTCCGAAGGGAAGATAGAATCTCGGAGGGTTTGACTCCTGTCATAAGGAGCCTTTCGGATCGTTCTGCCTTAGACCCGGACAGCGGTAGGTTCATGTATTTTAGCGCAGAACGCAGCTGATCTGTAGATAATGTCTCGTGCATGAGTTTTTGGGATTCTGGCTTCATTTCAAAGCCAAGGATTGATTTTACAATAGGTGCAATTTCTTCAGGTAAAACCAGAATGGAGCCGCCTTCCATTTTATTGCAACAGAACAGAATTCCGATAGACTGGAGGTGTTTTATCGCATCTGTAAAAAAACTGGAATTGTGGAGTCCATTTTTAGGTTGCGGGAATTTTCCAAGTTTTGCTTCCAGTAGCCGATGCTCACGACGGGTAATTCCTAACTTAATCCGAAGACGTTCAAGCATTCGAAACTCATCTATTGACACATGGTCGTCTTCCAATGCGACATCCAGAACGGTTTCATAGATTTCAACAGATTTGGGATCACTGAACTTAAAAGCATTTTCTGATTTTGCTTCATCAATAACGGCCTGCTCAAACTTCTGCACAAATTTGAATAATTCATGTTCAGGGCATGCCATTTCTGAGTTCAACAGAAGGCCTTTCAATATTCCCTCGGTTAAAATACGCTGGCTCCTTTTGTATGACTCCAGATCTAGGACCTTCCGTATTCTTTCGTCGCTGAAAAGTTCTGCTTCGTTTTGGGCGATCTGTTCACGATGTCTCTCTTCATCCCCTTTGGTGATATCATCTTTGAGTATGCTATTTACAATTCTTTTGAGATACAGCATTGACATATTGGGTAGGCAGTCAGCGATTTTCATTTTCCACCTCTCGGCTAAGAAGTTATGTAAAGCTTGATGTGTTTTTACATAATGGCTGTAGCTTTACAGTTTTTTTACTGATACTTATATTTAACGATGCACTCATCGGCCCGAAGCGCTCGACGGTTCAGGGGCAGGTAAAGTGGCCTTGTTAGCATAGTCATTTGCCTTTCTCAAATTGACAACTACGCTCGTTTCAATGTGAAATTTCATTTCATTTGATTAAGATAATATGGTTTTTCTATATTGCCAGCGTCCCCAGGAGTGTTCAGCGCGACGTAGTCGCTCTGAATAAGTTATTGAACAGTTTACCTATATTATTCAGAGGTTACGCCTTTTTTCGCTGAATTGAAAGAATATATGGTAATTTTGGCGAGTTGCAAATTTGCTCTGCGCCTCCGCTTCTCCGTGTGAGATCATAAATATTGTTGCCGCCTTCCGATTTCGACACCGAGTTGGATTATCGAGGCAAGTGATTGTATATTCTCTGGCAAATGGTGCTTGGCCGAAAATAACCCAGGTTTTTCCGCAATGAACAAAAATTCTGATCAAAACAATTTACGACTATTGATTGCCGCGGCGGCTATCGGCTGTGCCATGCTGTTTTTTGTCCGAAACGCCCTATTTCGGGATTTGTGGTTTGATGAGGCATTGACAATCAGAGAATTTATGTTCCTGTCCGGGCCGTGGAAGATTTACTCCAACTACGTGATCCCCAACAACCAGATTGTCTATACTATTCTGCTGAAGTGTTGGAACGCCTTATATTACCCATTGATCGCCAATGATGTTTATTGGCGGCTGTTTTCGTTGTTGTGTGGGATTTTAACTGTGGCAACGATTTTCTGCGGGTGGCGAAAGCGTTTCGGGGTTTTAGCTGTGGCACCAATACTGTTGGCCTTGGTGGGATCATTGCCATTTGAGATTTATTCTACAGCTCTGAGGGGCTACATGCTCAGCATGTTGTGGGTAACGGCGGCGTGGTGTTGCGCGCGTTCCTGGCATTTAAAACCGCGTACTTTATCCGCTATCAGCTATACAATATTGTGTCTGCTTGCTGTGGGAACCATTCCTACCAATATTCTGGCATTAGCCGGAATTGTGCTCTGGTTTCTGCCCTGTTACGGGGTACGCGGAATTTTACGGCGGCGCTTTGTGTTGCTTTGGGCAGTGCCGGTGGCATCGCTGGTTTTGTTTTACCTGCCTATTGCCGATAATGTATTTCGGATTATGGCATTGCGTGAAGGGTGGCATGACGCCTTTGCCGCTTCGTTGGTGGTCTATTCCGGTTTTGGTATAGCATTGTTGCCGATATTGATTTTTTCCATATTGGGCGGGTTATTTTACTTGTTTAGAGGGAAAGATTTACGTTTTGCCTGGCCGCTGTTGTCGCTGTTAATCCCGCTGCCATTTATCTGGGGACGTATCCCGGCGCCGTTTCCCCGCGTTTTCATTGTCTTGTGGCCGATTTGGCTGTTGCTAATGGCATCCGGACTGAGAAATTTCATGGGACTGCTGGTTGTTTCGGGTAGATGGCCACGGCATCGTTTGGTTGTTGTTGCCGCAATTTTGTCGGTGTTAGCTTTTGGCTGGGGATTATGGCAACGGGAGTTTAGGGCGACGCTTTCCGCGCGGCTGGTTGATTCGCATGGCCTGGATGACTATTTTTATCCATACTATATGCGGACTGAATATCGTCCTTATCAGACGTTACAGCGGTTGCTGAAAATTTACGACGGCAAACCATTGCCGCCGATTTTCCTTACCTTTGGTGCCGACCCCTATCCATTATTGCTTTATGGCGCAATGACGGGGATTCCAAATCCCATCTGGCGCTTTGACAATCCCCGTGGACAGGTTCAGACGTTGTCTTTCGACGCGCTGTTGATTATGCATGTTGACGAGGCGCGACATGGTAAAATTTCCGAGTTGCGACAGCGTTTTGCTTTACCACCACAGCAATTGCTGTTCGAAAATGGCATTCATGCCATATACCGTGCTTGGCCGGAAGCGCGCACGCAGTGTGTGAGAAAAAATTAGAAATCCGAGATGGGGGGAATTGTC
>JAGYNC010000171.1 GCA_018400135.1 Victivallaceae bacterium | reverse complement strand
GCGATGAAACGCACCAGATTTCAGATCGTATGACATGAATGGGGCGTGATTTCTTTCAATATCGTCTCCAAATGCTTTCTCATCGCGGAAAAAGAACAATGAGACCTCCGGCATTTATATTTCAACTCGCCATGTTCTCGCAAATACTGTCCCGCTTTTCGATTGAATGTTCCGCGGGCGGTGACCATTTGTCCCCAATCGCCGAAGTTCCAACTCACGTCGTTTGTCCGGGGGCTTAGATTGTCAAGCCACTCTTGAGGGAACAACGCTAGCCAGCGGGGGTGATCGTCCAGCCAGGTGGCGGTGTGAAACAGCGGCAAGGCGTTCAACGATTCAGGTGAGACAACGGTGATCGTCCAGCCAGGTGGCGGTGTGAAGGGTGTCGTATCCGTATTCTTTCTCGCTTCGGTCCATCAACTCGATGAAACAATGCGGAAGATATTCGGGGGAGTCGAAAATGGACTTGGGGGACACCGCGTTGGCGATGTGGAAATTGCAGTAATTGGGAGGCAGCCCCGGAACCGGCGGATCGTATTTCAGACTTCCGGCATTCCATCCGGCCGGCGCACCCATGCCAACGCTGGTCGGATAAAACCGTTCGGCCCGCTCCACCGCCAAGTCTTTTACTTCAAACCACATTTGTTCCTCAAATTTCGATGGCGGCAAAACTTTCAATTCATCGGCTTTTGCCGCTATGCTCAAACAGTTCGGATTGTTCCATTTGGTTTCATGATCGGGATAATTCAGCGCGTGATAAAAGAGCGGAGTGTGGTCGAGCAGAAGTTCGCCGACCGGTTTTTCCGGCATTCTTCCCCCAAGCCACCGTCGGACGAAGAAAAAGGAAAGCCTCGCCATTTGCTCCACATATTCCTGATGTTCCGCCAGAATCTTTTTACCGTCAGCCATATTGTCGTTGCCTCAAGGAGTGTCATGTCCCATTTTCGCAAGGGTCTTCAGCGCGTCCGCGGCGACTCGTTCGGCGGTTGTCCGCACGAGGCGTTCACCAAATTCCACGGAGACCTTGCTGATTTCTTCATAGGTGGGAACGGTTTCCGATCCATGTTTTTCAAACATGTATTTTTCATAGGGACCGGGAACCGCGTTCTTGAGCTTTTCCGGATTGACGAACTCGGGATTGCCGGCCATGAACATCGCCGACTCCCACATGCCGCCATGGTTGATGCGGCCAATTTCCAGTAGCTTGTACTCTTCTTCTACCAAATCCATGTTGTGAGACAGACTCCAGCACGGCAGAAGTCTCATGCCCTTGATCACGCCGTCGTGTGTATCGTTGATATGCTTGATGAGCGTACCGGCCGGACCGTGCCCGCCGAACGCGACGCAAACCTTGAAGCCCAAGTCATCCGCGAATGTCTCGAACAACTCGTAATAGAGTTTGGCGCAGAGGCTGACGCTGGTGAACACGGAGGGATATGTCGTCGCGGCACGGTACTTCAGTCCGTCGCGTTCGGACATCTTTCCCACTTCCATTGATCCCCCGGGGGCGACGGGAACCATCGGGAAGACCACACCTCCGGATATTGCCGCCGCTCTGAGGCATATCTCGTACGCCTTGCGCGGATCAATGCCCAGTGTGTTGTGCGGACAGTGATACTCCATCGGCCCAAACGCGCAGTAAATGATCGGGCACCGTTTTACTTCCTCCGCGAACTCGTCCGGAAAAAGCTCCTCGTATTTGCGCTTGTCTCTCATTCTCTCTCCTTGTTTTTATGTTAATTTTGACACTACCTTTGTCAGTTAGTTGCCCGGGTGTGAGTCTTCATATCATCAGTGGACCGATAAAACTGAAATTCACTAATTTGCCGACAAACAACTTGATTTGTTTCTGGAAAATTGCCACCTGATAAATTTTTGGCCATCGGCGCAATTTGTTTTGCGCCGACAAAGTGAAAATTGATATTATCATTCGAAAACGATTAACTGATAGCCGTGCATTTCAGGAACGATTACGGATGCGTAATTATTTTCTCGGGTCAAAGCAAGTGGCGTTTTATGCGGAGCCAAATAGGCTTTTGTTGGAGAAAAACTATCGCAACGAAGAGAAACCTTGACTTCCTTTGCATATAAAGCATCTTCGACAATCTCGGATTTGCCGCGCAATTCAGGAACATAGTTCAGCAGATGCACCATGCGACGACCGGACTGCCGGGTAATCGTTGCCTTTCCGAAAGAAGGCAGCCCGGATACCTTTAGCACTGGTTCCGGCAATAGTTTGTTCAACACATTGGCAAACAGTGTTCGGAGATCAACGGATGCCAGTTTGTGGTAGGCGCTGAAAATAGGGCTTGCCACATGGGCGACTTTGCCCTTGAAAGTGACTAGCGGCAGATTCGTTTTCTTGTCTGGCGGCAGGTAGAAGTTGGTATACACGCCGTCCCACTCACGATTAAAATATGGTTTTACCAGAAGCGCGGCGACTTCCGTTTCGTTTTCAGCAACAACTTCAATACATCTTTCATACAATGCCAGCGGAATGTCGGGCAGTCCGTTTGCGAGTTGCGGCAAGGGTTGAAAGAAAGCCGGGAAAAATTTACATTCGCCAACATGTTTGATGCCCCAGTTTTTTGCCAGAGCAAACTTTTTCCCAGTTTGATCCAATCCCGAGAAACCCGTGGCGATGATGGCTCCGCCATTATCGAGAAAAGTCTTTATCGCGGCGGCGAGCGATGGTGTCAACGGAACCGCGTCCGGCAGAATCAGCAGGCGGTATCGGCTGAAATCGGTATTGCCGAGGATAATGTCGAATTGGATTTTTAGTTCCGACAGTATTCGCGTGACACCAATCAGCGACGGTGTTTTGTCTACTTCCCCTGGAACAATTATCCCAATGTCGGCAATGGGGGTCGCGTTATCATACCATTCTTCATTGAGTTGTGCCGTAGAGTAAACCTCTTGAATTCGATCAAAAATAGCGTGTTGCGTACTGCCGCGCGGATGAATATGTCCGCCAATATTTGGACGCATGCCATTGGCGATGCCGTAGAATACGTCGTATTCGATTGCTGCCCGGGGACGAATACTACCGAAGTCGCCCCACTCGTAGAAGCGTCCGGTCATGTTGATAATGGAGCGGTTATCGCTGGTCAGTGTGCGCAGATGATGCGACATGATCGGCAAATGATCATATCCCCAGCAAGGATAAGTGGGCAGGCATTCGCATTCAAGATAGGAACCGAGCCGGATATTGTCTTGTGCGCTCAATCCCAGAAAATAGACTAGATAATCGCCGGACTTTGAATGCAGCGCGGCAACAATATCTTCCGCCAGCCGTATCATCGAAGAGTGCGCAAACGTTTCAACTTCTTTTCTGTTGCGCCAATCAATACCTGCTGCTTTCATTTTTTCGATACAGACCGGACAAATGCACGGGAATCCGTTGAAGCTGTCCAGCAGGAAGCCGGCGACCGGATATTTGTTCGCGACCTCCAAAATCATGGAAATCAGATAGTCGCGATATGGCGAGTTGACGCACATGGTTCTTATGTACGGGGAAACCCACCCCAGCTCATAGATGTCCGGATGCAGAATCGCCCCGCCGGGGCTGATCGTGTTCCATTCGGGGTGCCGGATGGCGTCCTCGTTGCTCAAGCCACAATTGAAATATGCTGTCACCGCGATCTTTCTGGTTTGACACGCGGCGACCAGTTCGCCGAACATGTCGCGTCGCAAAGATGGATGTCTGATACCGATTGCAGTATTGTAATAGCAGAATCCCTGGTTACATTTTGCGGGAAATCCAATCAGATCAACCCCGCAGTCACTTAATTTTTGGGAGAATGCCGCAGCATCAAAATCAACTCCTACATCGGGGCAGGCCGCCATGGTATGGTTGTCGAAAAACAGGCAATATTTCGGATTGTGCATTTTTCCCCGCCTTTCTAGTTCCGACTGTCGGAAGTTTCGCGCGTATTGTTTTGATCCGGTGCAGCGTCAATTCTGATCTTCAGATTCGAGAATTTAATCTTTGATCCGGGCATCGCGCCAACAACAACCCTTATGGCTTTTATTTTTTCGCCCCTGACCGGCAAATTGAACTTGAAGTTGTCGGTGTTTTTTCCCGGTGCGAAGTTCGTCAGCCTTGTGCCGTCGGTTTGCGTCCATTTTTCATCCTCGTAGGTAAAAAAGCCGATCTGCCCCTGTCCTGAACCCGCCGCATCAAAGGTGAATTCGACCCTGCCGCCATTCTTACAAGGCACTGCCACCGGATAAAAAAACCGTACCGGCCCGGCAACGGATTCAGCTGAAATATTTATCGCGTTGTTTTCCAGTTTTACGTGCTTGTCCTGGTTTTTCCGCGATTCGGCATCAACCAGCATCCATTCCTCAAAGGTTTTATGATCAATGACCTTGTTCGGCTCGTCTTTCGCGGCGACAATCGGGGTTTGCCTGTTTTCAAGTTCAACAAACACCACATCGTCGACAAAGGCGGTGTCGCCTTTCTTCATGCCCTCGATGATGACGTGGATTAATCCGAATCCGGTACTTTTCACTCCGGTGATGGTCTGCGAGGAGATGGTGATCCATTGTCCGGGAACAATGTCCGTTTTTTGCGGAATATAATAATTGCGACCGATGCCATTGTCGTCAAGGCTGAGAATATAGGTTTTTCCAGTAACCGTATTGGGCGGGTAGTCCGCCGGAATCAGAATTTTAGCTGAAAGGTAGTACTGCCGACCAGGTTTCATGCCCGTAAGCCTCGCCATCATGAACCTTTCGTTCTCGGCAAAATTGATTTTCAGAGATTGTTCCCCTGACGCGGCATTTTCACGGGAGAGTTTTCCATATACGTTCCAGTTATCGCGGCTTGTTTCAAAAGATCCGTCCGGCAGGATATTTTTAATTTTACCGGACGCGATGTCGGCAAAATTTTTCATCTGGTTTTTCCATTCTACGGGGATGATTTCATCATTCAGAGATTTGAGAAGCATATTGCGCACATTATTATCCTCGAGATGGTTGGTCAGCAATGAAAAAACTTCAGGGAATTTGGGTGTAGCAAAGGATTTTTCAAAACGTTCAGTGTAGCCGTTTCGATAGGTGCCTCCCCACCAAGAAGGAAATTCCTTCAACATGCGTTTTGCGATTTCTGCTCGGCGAATCGAAAACTTGACGATTTCCGGAATGGCCGCCGCCAGTTCAAGTGCTTGTGTCTTGTTTAAATTTCCGGAAACAGGAACCATTTCGGCACCGCATGCGTAGGCTGACGCCTCGTAGAACTCGAATGAAAGCATCAACTGTTTTGCTCTTGCCAGTTGTCTTTTGTTGCCTTTGTCTTCAGCCAACTTAATCATTGTTTCCAGCCATTGGCGACATTGTGCGATCTCGCCCTTTTCCAATGCGTACATATATGATGCGTCCGGCATTAATCCGGTATAAGTGTTAAATTTGGTAGATTGAAACCAATTGGTTTGTGTAGCTCGTTCAGTCCAAAATTTCTCCCAAAACTCGTAATAATTTGCCAAGTAGGGAGCCGCATCGCTTCCAACGCAAGCATTATACCAATCACGCAGTGCTTCGTCTACATCAAGATTGACATCATAAAACAGTTTCAGGTACAGATAACGCTTGGGTCCTTCGCCAATAGAAGGGATCCCTTCCACAAATCCGGATTCACCACCCTGTGTTTTTACAAAACGCAACATCGCGACCTGTTGGTGAAAATAAATTCGAGGCAGAGTAAAATACGCAATACCGTAACCATATTCCCAGATCCCCAGTATGGCGCACGAAGTGGGGCTGAGTTG
>JAGYNC010000170.1 GCA_018400135.1 Victivallaceae bacterium | reverse complement strand
TCAGGCTCCAGATAAAGCAGGTGTTGCGGATGATGCGAAAACCGTACCACTTTGTCTTCAAATGATGGACAATAGCGAGTGCCGATTCCTTCAATTTTACCTTGATAAAGTGGTGCTTTATCGAGGTTCTGGGTAACAATTTCCGCAGTCGTGGCATTGGTGTAAACCTGATAACACGGTAAATCTCTCCGTTGTACGCGGGGCAGGGGAGAAGGGCCTGACCAGAAACTGAAGTACTCATCAAAATCATCGGCATCTTGTTGCTGCATCTGGCTGAAATCAATAGTTTTGGCCATGATACGGGGAGGGGTTCCGGTTTTCAACCGGCCAATTCTTAAACCAAGTTGTTCCTTCAGTACAGCAGCCAATTTGTCTGAACTTGGATCCCCTGCACGACCACCGGCGAAATGGTTCATTCCGTAATGCAATTTACCTCTCAAAAAAGTACCGGTGGTTATAATTATCGATTTACCGCTAATCGTCTCGCCAAAGTGGGTAGTAACGCCACATATCAGTTTGTTGCTGAAAACAAATCCTGTAACTTCAGCTTGCATAATATCCAGATTATCAGCGAGTTCCAGCCATAATTTCATGCCGCGCTGATAGCATACCTTGTCGCATTGGGCTCGCGGGGACCAAACAGCGGGGCCTTTAGCGCTGTTTAACATACGAAATTGGATACCAGATGCATCGGCAACAATACCCTGAGCACCGCCAAGTGCATCTATTTCACGTACCACCTGCCCCTTGGCAATGCCGCCAATTGCCGGGTTGCAACTCATCTGTGCGATATGATCAAGGTTGAATGTTAACAATAATGTTTTTGCGCCAACTCGTGCTGCTGCCAACGCAGCTTCACAGCCGGCATGTCCTGCCCCGATAACAATTACATCGTATAAATTTTTCTGTAACATTAAAATAAACCCTATTTAAAAATATGTTTTAATTTAAACCGCATTACGCCTAAAGCCAATTTCTTTATAAACCCTATCGCGAATCCGTGATAAATTGGATTGTAGATACAAAATCTATTATCAAGTTATTAACAGGGAAGCACAATTATTTTATAACTCGCATATAGTCAACATGATAAGTTTTAGAAATCCCACATTCGGCACATTTCAAGCTTAACATAAGATATATTATGCGACGTTGCAAACCACTAAAAGTTACCGGGAATTGGCTGTTGGATATTCAAGTTGAAATGAGAAGGAACCAAAAACAATAAACGGCATCAGTGTCTAAAGATTATCGAGTTCAGTCCATGGGTTTGGGGTATCTTCAAATGAATTGGCGCAATTGCATGCAGTTTGATTACGGTCAACGCCGCATTGCGGACACAATCCTAAACAATCGTTTTTGCATAAAAAATTCATTGGTAGGCAAATCAACAGTTCAGTGCGGATTTGTTCAGAAATATCACAATCGAGAGATTCAGTCGTATTTACAAAAAAACATAAATTGTTGTTGGCAATGGTCAATTTCAATGGTTTTAAGCAACGTCCGCAAAGCGCGTTAACTTTTGTTGACACACTGCCGCCAACCAAAATACCGCTTTCTTTAAGAGATATATGGAGGGTATATTTGATTGAGTCATGGAAAGATAATATCTCGGAATTGGCATCATTGAGAAATGTCGGTGGTTCTTCACCAGTAAGGTCTATTTCCTGACGTTTAAGCAAATCTATAGAAAACTTTATCATTACTTTTCCATCCGTTTGAGCTTTTTTCGCATGGCGCAAGCTATTGCCTCAGGGACATACTGGACAAAATCACCATGGAGTAGTGCCACTTCCTTAACGATACTGGAACTGACGAATGAGTTGTTGGGAGTTGGCATGAGAAATATGGTTTCACACTCCTCGCTGAGACTACGATTCATCAGAGCCATCTGCAATTCATATTCAAAATCAGAGAATGCCCGTAGACCACGTAAAATGGCATTAGCCTCATATTCGGCAATGGCATCAACCAACAACCCCTGGAATGAAACCACTTCAACATTAGGAAGATGTTGACAACTTTCAGCGATAAGTTTCATACGTTCTTTTCGCGAAAAGAAGGGAGGGTGTTTCTCTGCATTGACTGCCACGCCAACTATTACGTGATCGAAAAGGCGACAGGCACGTTCAATTAAATCAAGGTGTCCGTTGGTCAGTGGATCAAAACTGCCCGGATAAAGTACAGTGCGCATGTTTGATAGTCTCCAATTGATTTTTTCTCATTCAAATATACTTTACCCCTGCCCTTATGCAATAAAAAATGATATTTTCGGCAAAATATTTTAACATTAAAACTCCCGATGGAGTCGTAAAACGTTTGTTGTCAGTGTGCAATAGCGAAACGGTTGTATTATGTGTGAATTAACAAACCTGATTACCAATAATAAGTTGATAAATACTACTTCTTTGGATGCTTTGGCGGAAAATGAGATTTCCAGAGTTTGTCTCGCCATTGGTGTATTCGATGGTGTCCATCGCGGACACCAATTGTTGTTGGAGAAACTACGACAAATGGCAATTCGCACCAATTCAGTTCCGGTTGCTCTTACCTTTTATCCTCATCCGCGCGCGGTGCTTGCTCCTGAACGGGCCCCTGCCCTGCTGATGCCGCCATATAAAAGAATTGAGATGCTTCACAACTATGGCGCAAATGCTGTTGTAACCATCTCTTTCTCAACGGTTTTTGCCAGTCAAACACCAGAGGAATTCATCCGTAACTGTTTACATTCTCCCCGCATAGAAATCAAGGGCATTTGTGTCGGCAGCAAATGGCGTTTTGGGGCGGGAGGTAAAGGCAATATTGATTTGCTCAGGAATTTTGCCCAAAAAGGACATTTCGAGTTTTGTTCTGTACCTGAGTTGATCGTAAATGGGATTGAAGTGAGCAGTACGGCTATCCGCCGATCAATTGCTTCAGGAAGATTAGACGATACAAATATGATGCTGGGACGTCCCTACTGCCTGTGCGGTGTGGTTGAATCCGGACACAAAATTGCGGGAAGGGAACTCAATTATCCAACCGCCAATCTTAAGCTCAATTATGGAATATTACCACCTGATGGCGTATACGCGGCTTGCGCGCACATTGGTGGCAAGAATATTGCCGCTGCAGTTAATATCGGGGTTTCCCCTACTTATACCCGGCAGGGCAATGACTCTCCCAGGCGGGTTGAAGTTCATATTATCGAATTCAATGACAATATCTATCATCGATCGTTAGAGGTTGAACTTTTAAGTTATCTTCGTGAAGAACGGTGTTTTTCTTCGCCACTGGAGCTTAAACGGCAAATTAAACAGGATATCAAACGCATTCTTCAGATAATGTGAAAACTTGCCCACGATTCCCGAAGAAAAATCATATCAGAGTTGATTCGTTGTGATTAAATACTAAATTGAGACTGCTATTATAATTTTTCTGCAAACATACTAGTGCTCTGTAAACTTGAACTAATAATTAAGACAAAGGTGACACGATGATACAAATGAGTGCAATGAAGTTCATGAAAGAGTTTATGAACAGCTCAGGGCCTTCCGGGTTCGAAGAGGAATCAGCAGCGGTATTTCGTCAATATCTCAATGGTTTTTGCGATGAGGTTAAAACCGACGTAATGGGCAACACTATCGGCGTGCTGAATCCGGATGCCCCATTCAAGGTAATGTTGGCCGGCCACTACGACGAAATCGGTTTCCAGTTGGTACATGTTTCAGATGAAGGGTTGCTTTATTTTCGTCCAAACGGCGGCATTGATAAACTGAATGTGCCTGGTACCGAAGTGATAGTGCTCTCGGCAAAAGGCAAAGTTCCCGGTGTAATCGGCAAAAAACCAATCCATCTGTTAAAGCAGAAAGAACGCGATACCCCGCCGGAACTTTCAGATATGTGGATTGATATCGGAGCAGAAGACAAAGAAGACGCGTTAAAAATGGTTAATGTTGGTGATCCGGTTGCGGTCAAGGCCAATTTTCAGCAATTTGGCAAATACCGGGTAATGTCCAAAGGTATGGATGATAAAGTCGGCGCTTTTATAGTGGCCGAAACTTTGCGGGCATTGAGTAAACAACAACTGAATGTGGCGGTTTACGGCGTAGGTACCGTACAGGAAGAACTGGGCTTGCGCGGTGTTACCACCAGTTGTTTTGAGATTGCGCCCAATGTAGGGTTCGCGATTGATGTCGGGTTCACCACCGATCTGCCGGATGTCCCAAGCAAACTGCTGGGCGATATTAAGCTGGGCGCTGGCCCGGAACTAAATAGAAGTGCCGATAATAATCCGGTACTCGGTAAAAAATTACGGGCGACTGCGACAAAGCTAAAAATCAAATGCCAGGAAACCGCCGCGCACCGCGCTTCCGGTGGCACCGATACCGCGCAGATGCAGTTAACTCGCGCTGGTGTGGCGACAGCTTTGATCAGTATTCCCAATCGTTACATGCATTCCCAGGTGGAAATTTGTGACTTGCGGGATGTCGAAGGCGCTATCAAGCTGTTAACCGGAGTGATCGCCGCATTTACCGGCAAAGAACATTTTATTCCCGGCATTGATTAATGAAGCCAAAATTATATCTTATCAGCGGCAATGACGATTTTGCCATCAAGGCAGGAAGTCGTGAAATTATCACGTCGCTTTGCGGCAATATCCCAGAGGATCATCCAGCGTTAGAGGTTATCAGTGGAGATCGGGATGATATCAAGCCCGAAGAGATTCTGGCGCAATTGCTGGATACACTCTATACGCCGCCATTCCTCAGTGAAAGCAAGATCGTCTGGTTGCGACATTTTGCCTATTTTGACAAAGTTCTCACCAATGATGCCAAGGCGGCAATTGTCAGTCGGGTCAACGCGCTTATAGAGTTTATCAAACAAGGTATTCCCAACGATTTGACGTTGATTATCGATGGTCCTGATATTGATCAGCGAAAAGCCTTTTTCAAAACGTGTAAAGCTGCCGGGGCGTTAATCAATTTTTTTCGTAAGGCCGATGCTTCGTCTCGTGATTTCGCCCAAAATCAGCGGGAACGGATAGTGGAATTCAGCCGAAAAAACAAAAAAACCATTGATCCGCCGGCGTTGCAATATTTGTCTGAAACCATTGGCAGCGATACCGGTCGCCTGCAGAATGAACTGGAAAAACTGTTTTGTTATGTTGATAATCGCGAAAAAATTACTTTGACGGATTGCAAGAGTGTCTGTAGTAAGACACCGGAAGCTTTGAGTTGGGATTTTGCCAACGCGCTTTATGATGGCAAGACAACAGCGGCTCTGGAGGTTGTCAGTACTTTAATTGAGCAGATGAAATCCCAACGTGGCGGCAATGCCGAATTGTCGATTCTTCATCACGCGATACGTGGATTTCAGGAGTTGGTGCAAGTTAAAGTTGCCGCCCTTGAGTTGAGCCTTCCACAACAGGTGGGAAAGTCATATTTTTATTCAATTCCAACACCCACCAAGGAACGTTATCCAGATAATATTTTACTCAAAGTCCACCCGTTTCGTGCCTATAAAATGTGCGAAAGTGCGCAACGTTTCAACGATCGGGATTTGGCACAGGCATTGGGCGATCTGCTCGAAACCAACCGCAAGTTGGTTTCCGGCGTTGGTGATTCCCGTATGGTACTGGAACAGTTGGTGGTTTCAATAACTGGCTGCGTAAAAAAAATGGCAGGCCGCCGGATGCAGCGTAGAAGTTCCGGTTCTTAGGAGTCGTAAAACAATTAATCTAGTCTTTTTCAATGGGTCGGGGTCAATACTACACAGCCTCGTCGTTCCTCC